>JAYVST010000249.1:0-2087 GCA_043775255.1 Burkholderiales bacterium | reverse complement strand
TTGAGCGCGCGGCCGACGCGCAGCACCATATGGGCCGCGACCGGTTGCTCACCCAGGTAAAGGAAGTGCCATTCAAGCCAGCCCAAGCGCGCCGCGCTTTCGGTCAGGCGCATGTAGAACCGCCGCAACCGCGCGTCCTGCCCGATGGCCGAACCGGCCTGGCCCTTCCACCCCGAGGCTTCAAGGGTCAGGAAATTCTGCAGATCGCTCGCCGATGCCTGCCCGGCCGGCCGCCACACGAAGCGCAGTTCAGGGGTCGCGGCAGACCGCGATCGGGTATGCGCCTTGCGAAGATTGGCGCGAAAATTCTTCGACAAGCCGGCATGGTAGTCGCCCCAGCTCCCTTCGACCCGCAAACAAGAGCCCCAGCCGCGATGTCCCTGGCGCACCGCGATTTCCCCCGGCAGGCGGTCAGGAAGGGTGGTCGTCGGCGATTCGATCGCGATCCCGCGCAAGGAGATCTCGCGCAGGCGCAGGCCGGGAAGGCGACATGCCTGTGCAAGCAAGGCCGGAACCGCTTCGTCGGCGCGCCGCGGATCGACGAGCAGATCGCCAAACGCGGAATGGGCATGGTACGGAGTCGACGCCGAGTGAAGCAGCACCGGCGCCCTGCCGTTTGCGCGGACAACCAGAGGCAGAACGCCCAGGAGATCACCCCCGACATGTGCGAACAGGCAATACAGGTTCGCATCGGCCGGCATCAACGCTTCGGCATAGGCGTCCACCCAGGCGTACGACAGCATGGCAAGCCGTTGCGGCGCACATTGTGCCAACGCATTCCATCGATCTGCCCACGGCCGCGCGGCTTCAATGCCGCAGGCCGTTTCGACGGTCAGCGCCACTGCGGCCGGCCTAGGTGACGCCAGACGCCACGGAAGCGTGGCGTGAGCGGCCAAGCTCTTCGACGCGTGCGTACAGTGGCGCCAGGACTCGTGCCGGAGAATACGGCGCGACAATCTCCGCGCAGCGCCGCGATTCGTAGGTGGCTGGATGATCCAGTACCTCAAGCATGGCCGTGACAAGCGCCCGCTCGGAGAAATCGGCGGCAATCTCGCCGGTCACGCCCGGCAGCACAACACGCTCGACTTCGCCGACGCGCGTGCTCGCCACCGGCAAGCCACACGCCAGCGCTTCAAGAACGCACATCGGCATCCCTTCGAAATCGCTGGCGAGCAACAACAGGTCTGCGGCCTGGTAGAAGGCGGGAAGTTCCGCCTGCTCGACCGCGCCCAGCAGATGTACATGGTCCGTCTGCCCCAGATCGCGCACCATCCGCTCGACCACTTCGCGCAGGTTGCCATCTCCCAGGACGATCAGGTGCGCTTGCGGCATCTTTTGCCTGAGCAGGGCGAAACTCCCGATCAGGCGTTCCGGCGCCTTTTGCGGCTGCAGCCTGCCGACATAGAGTATCCAGGTAACACCCGACGAATGCGGCAAACCGCGAACCGCCAGCCGATCGCGGAGCTGTTGGCGCCCGTGTCCGGATGGCCGGAACCGCGTGGTATCGACATACGTGGGGATGAAGGCGAACTTGCCAGCGGCCGCAGCATAGCGTTTGCAATAGTCCGCGAGCGTGGCCGTGCTTACGGTGTAGACCTGATCCGCGAAACCGAATACATGCCGCTCGAAACGGTAGTACAGGCGCGGAAACCGCGACCACAACACTTCGCCCGGCCCCGAGCCGATCTGGGCATGCACGTCATTGTGGATGATCGCGATATTGCGATGCGTGCGCGAACCGCGCGCGCAAAGTGTCTCCATGCGGTTGTGCACCAGCACAGCGCCATCCGGTCCCGGCGGCGTGCGTGCGAGGGCGGCGACAAATCGGAGAGCGAGCGGAATGCTGCGACGAATGTCCTCGCGCGCTTCATGAAAAAGCGGCAGAAAATCGAATCCCCTGCTGCCCAGGTGCACCCTTTGCCAGCGTCCTGGCGCGCGCAGTGCGATATCGCAGGTGACGCCGACAAAACGCAGATCGAAATGCGCGGGGGCGTGCTCCACGAAACCGCGGATGAAACTTGCCGAGCCTCCGACCTTCGGTCCCAAGGGGTCGAGAGGGTAGACCACAGTCACGGGGAGACGATCCG
>JAYVST010000248.1:0-6986 GCA_043775255.1 Burkholderiales bacterium | reverse complement strand
GGAGCGAATTTCAGGATGGCATCGGCGAGCAGGCGGCCATAGCGCAACTCCTGAAAATATCGGCGAAAATACGACACCCTGCGAATGGTGGAACCGAGTGCGATAGGCAGGATCGAGAGTCCGGGTGCGTCGTCGGCCCGCCGTGCCAGCGCGCCATGCGGCATCACGATGGAATCGGAATACACATGCAACACCGCATGACCGCGGCGTGCGAGTTCCCGGCTCAATTGCACCGGAAACGGATGACCGCCGTAATCGTGGACCAGGACCCTAAGCGGGGCCATGCAAAACTCGCTTGCCGTGCATCGGTTGCTGCGCGCCGACCGCGAGGGCCGGATCACCAGGGTTGCATTTGCACGCGAGAGGCCGGGGGGTGATAAGAATCGTGCGTGCCATTCTTGGTTGGGGCGGCGCTTCCGGCGAAAGCGCCGCGCAGGGCGTATTTTCGCATGCGACCGATGGTGTGGCAGCGGCGCCCGACGGCGCCCTTGGGGTGGCGGCCGATGCGTTGCTGGTGTTTTTCGCGGTGTTCACATGCACCGGCCATGTCGCGTATTTCGCCGGGCTGAATTTTGCACAGTGGTGGACGCTGGGTTGGCCACTTGGCGCAATTGCGCTGCTCGCCTGGATTTGGCGCGCGCCCCCAGGGTTGAATTCGTCAGGGTCGCTGCGCGGCGAAATGGACGATTTCAAGAACCTGTCGCTGGTCGTCGCGATCATGGTGGCGGTTGGCCTCACCCTGTGCCTGCATCGCCCGGATGCCGATGACGAGTGCTACCTCGGACTGGCGGCGATCGCCATCGACAATCCGCTGGCCCGCCTCGATTCGCAGTTTGCCGCACTGTCCTGCCTGCGCGGCTATTCGCTCACGTCGTTCGACTTTCTGCGCGGCTCGACAACCTGGCTTACGAGTTTGCCGCTACTGGCCTCGTATTACCTGTTGTGGCCCGCGATCGTCGCGGCGGCCGTCGTCGTATTCCAGTTTCGGCTCTACAAGCAGTTCGGGGTACGGCACCTGACGCTGGCGCTGCTTGTGTTCTTCATCGTCATGCTGGCCTGGGGCGATACGCACCGGAGTCCGGCGAATTTCGGGTTTGTGCGATTTTTCCAGGGCAAGGGGGCTTTGTTCTGGCTGACGATCCCGGCCGCAACTTTGTTTTGGGCTAGAGCGGTGACCAACGGCGGGCGGCGCCCCGTCTTCCTGCTCGCCTGCACGATTGTCGCGGGAACCGGGTTTTCTCCGACCGGTGTATCGGTCGCCCTTTTGCTGCTCGGAATATTCTGGTTGGCGACACTCATTGACGGTGGACTGCACGGGCCGCGACGTTGGCTACTAGCCTGGCTACCGGTGATTGCCATCTATCCGTTCGCGATCGGGCTCACGATCTGGTACCAGGTGACCACTCAACCCTTTGTGACCCGGCTCGGACCCGGCATGAACGTCGGGCCGCCGAGCTTGAAGATGCTGGACTACGCGTTCGGAGATGGCGTGCGCAGCATCGTCGCGCTGGCCTGTGCCGTGATGCTTCCCTTTTTGTTACGCGAATCAGCTGCAAGGCGTCCGATCGCGATTGTTTCAGTCTTGTTGAGCTGCCTGTTGCTACTGCCGTGGACGTCCTCCCTGTTGGCCGGGATCAGCCATGACTCTTTCGGCTGGCGCTGGCTGTATTTGATTCCTTTCGTGCCGGCGATGGTAGTCGCGATCGACCGGCTGGCGGGCAACCCGAAGCCGGCACTTCCCAGGCAGGCACGGGTTGCGGGGGTGTTGCTGCTGTTTGTGTTCGTTTCGCCGCACCGGGTCATGTCGGAGCGGAACTACACCCGGTTCGGCTGGCCTGGCTACAAACTGCCCGACGCCACGCGCGTGCATTTGCGAACCTACGAAGCAGCGGCGGTGATCGAAGGCGGCCGCATCGTATCGCCTGTGACGGGCAAGCGTCTCTGATGCCGAAGTCGCAGGCCGCCTCATGGTTGCCCCTGGCGTGCCCCTGCGAACTCCCCCATTTCACATGAGCAAGCTGTTCTCGATGCACGCGATACGCGCGACCTGGTCGCTCTTGAACGGTGACGAGCGCGTCCGCGTCTCCGGATTGTTGGTCCTCATGACCCTGGGCATCGCGCTGGAAACTTTCAGCATCAGCTTAGTCATTCCATTGCTGGCCCTGATGACCGACGCGCAGGTCGCGCTTCGCTATCCGCTCGCCGCCTACCTGAATGCAGCAATGGGGAATCCGACGCGCGGGGAGATGACCATTTTTGTCGCGTTGGCGATTCTCGGCACCTACTTCGCAAAAAACGTTTTTCTCGCCTTCGTCGCCTGGCGTCAAAACAGATTCACCTTCGACGTCGCGGTCGCA
The DNA here is from genome assembly GCA_043775255.1 of Burkholderiales bacterium. Taxonomy (GTDB): domain Bacteria; phylum Pseudomonadota; class Gammaproteobacteria; order Burkholderiales; family JAEUOS01; genus JAEUOS01. The sequence goes on along the minus strand of JAYVST010000248.1, from coordinate 4,629 downwards.
CTCTCTATGCGACTTCTTGCCTGCTACCTGCGGCGTCCCTACACCTTCCATTTGCAGAAAAATTCGGCCATGCTGATCCAGAACGTGACCATGGAAGCGGATATTCTGGCGGTCAACGTGATCATGCCGGCCATGCTCCTGTTCACCGAACTCCTGGTATTCGCCAGCCTGTTCGCGCTGATGCTTTTCATCCAGCCGTTCGGCGCCGCCGTGGTGTTCCTGGTCACCGGAATCGGCGCAGCGCTCTTTTTTCTCCTGGTGTCGCGCCGCAGCGTCGACTGGGGCGCGCAACGCCAAACGCACGCCGGACTCATGTTGCAGCACCTTCAACAATGCCTGGGCGCTGTCAAGGATGTCAAGGTACTGGGACGTGAAGCCGACTTCATCGAGCAGTACCGATTCCACCGGGAGTTCAACGCACGGATAGGCGCCATGCAAGGGGTGGTCGGACGGCTGCCCCAACTATGGCTCGAATTGCTGGCCATCGCAAGCCTGGTTGGACTAATCGTCTCGATGCTCCACCAGGGGCAGACCCTCGCAGCGATCGTACCCGCTGTCGGCTTGTTCGCGGCAACCGCGTTCCGCATCCTGCCTTCGGCCGGGCGGATACTTGGGGCGAACCAGTTGCTGAAATTCGGCTCGCCAACCGTCGACCGGCTCCATCGAGAATTCAATCCGGTGGATGACGCAGCGCCTGTATCCAGCGACGCAGCACTTCCGTTTCGCGACGCGTTGGTGCTCGACCATGTCAGCTTTCAATATTCGTCCGAACCGATCCCGTCACTCCGCAACGTGAGTCTGACAATTCCACGCGGCAGTTGCGTCGGCTTCGTGGGCGCGTCCGGTTCCGGCAAGAGCACCTTGGTCGACATTGTGCTCGGTCTGCTGGTCCCCGCCGGCGGAACAGTGAAAGTCGATGGAGTAGATATTCATTCGCGCTTGCGCCAATGGCAGAACAATCTCGGCTATGTTCCACAATCCATTTTCCTGACCGACGACAGTTTGCGCCGCAACGTGGCATTCGGCCTGCCGAGTGCCAGGATCGACGAGGACGCCGTCAGGCGCGCCATCACGGCGGCGCAACTTGAACCATTCGTGCGCTCGTTGCCGCTCGGACTGGACACGCTGGTCGGGGAACGCGGCGTGCGGCTCTCCGGCGGTCAACGTCAGCGCGTCGGCATCGCGCGTGCGCTCTACCATGACCCGCTGGTCCTGGTTCTGGACGAAGCCACCAGTGCCTTAGACGCCGAAACCGAATCCGGTTTGATGGAGACCGTCGGCGCCCTGCAAGGCAACAAGACGATCATCATCGTGGCGCATCGCGTGAGCACGGTCGCGCGTTGCGACCTCCTGTTTCAACTCGACCATGGACGTCTGGTCGGCGCGCCGAAATCTCCCGGCGCCGATCGCGCGGTCGCCTCATGAGGCCGGTATCCACCCTTGAGCTGGAACTGCTTTTGCTGTGCGCGCGCGTACGGCTCGATGCAGCGCAAGTCCGACGGATCGACGAACTCCTGGGGCGCACGATCAATTGGAATGGCCTGATCCTGCTTGCCCGACGGCACGGCATCGCATGCTTGCTGCATCGGACTCTGGCAGGCTTGAACGCTCGCCGCATGCCGGTCGAAGTCATGGGCCGACTGCGGTCGGTGGCGGACGCGTTTCGCTTTCGCAACATTCTGTATGTGCGCGAACTCCACACTGCCGTGCAGGCTATCGAGGCTGCCGGCATTCCCGTGGCGCCCTACAAGGGCCCGGCACTGGCGGCAAGTCTTTACGGGGATTTCGCATTGCGCGAAATGACCGATATCGATCTTCTGGTCAAACCGCGTGATGCGATCAAGGCGCGACGCGCTTTATCGGCCTTGGGATACACGGCTAGTCGACAGGTTTCGAGATGGCTGGAACCGGCATGGGTTTTCTTCCACTGCGAATTCGCATTCGCCTCCCGTTCCCGACTCTCGGTCGAACTCAACTGGCGCGTCGCCACCCGGTACTGGTGCCTTCCTGAAGTTCCCGAGCGCGCATGGGCAAGAATGCGCCCGCTCAACCTCGGCGGCGTCGAGTTGAAAGGCTTTCGCCCGGAGGATTTGCTGCTCATCCTGTGTCTGCACGGAAGCAAGCACAAATGGGATACGCTGAAGTGGGTCGTCGATATTGCCGAGCTTTTCCGTACCCACCCGGATCTCGATTGGCGCGAAGCGCTGTACTTGGCGCGAGCGTCCAAGTGTGAGCGAATGCTCGCACTCGGCCTTTTTCTCGCGCATGAACTCCTTGATGCACCCCTGCCGGCCGACCTGGCCGAAACGATCCGCGCCATGCCATCGATTGCACGTCTGGCAGAAGACGTTTGCAAAAACCTGCACGATGCCCGCGCCAAGCCGGCCGACAGTTTGACCGAGCTCGCGTTCCTTGGCCGGTTGACCGATCGCAGCAACGCGAAACTTGTCTACCTGTTGCTTCGCCCGCTCTACTTCATGCTCCACCGAATCGTCAGGCCAGCCATATCTTTCTTGCGCGGCGCGGGTGCCGACCGGATCACGGCCAGGCAAATTGGACGCAGGTAGCTTGAAATGGCTGTCAAGGTCATATTTCCATTCAAATGCAACAACGAGTACTCCAATCATCCGCCCTATTCCATGGTGCGTCATCTGGCGGGAACGGAACTCCGGGCGGAACTCTGGGCCATGCGGCGCGGCCCGAATGCCCCCGGCCACTTTGTCCGTACGCCTGCGCCGGGCAAATTCGTTTCCCTGGTCAATCGGATCAATCGCAAGTTTCTCAGGCATAGAAACCTGTCGCTTGAAATTCTCGAGGCCCGCTATGTTGCGGCACTCCAGCCGGGCGACGCCGCGTGGGTGTACCGCGGATGCTCGCTCGATCTGATACGGACCCTGCACAAGCGCGGCCATCCCGTATTTCTTGAGCGCATCAACACCATGGACCACATGGCAAAGCGGATCATGGACGACGCCTTCGCGCGCGCCGGGTGGCCACTGGACCACCAGCATGATCCGATCCCGGTGCTGGCGCTGGAGCAGGCGCAGGCGGACGCGGCCGACTTCGTTTTCAGCCCGAGCCCTGCCGTCACCGCGTCGCTGCTGGAACGAAATGTCGCTGCGGCCAAGATCCTCGAGTGCAGCTATGGCTGGGAGCCGGAACGATTTCATTCCGCACATCGTGCCTTGCCGGAGATCGACGGTATCACCGTATTGTTTGTCGGCCGAATCGGGGTGCGCAAGGGCGCGCATCTCCTGCTCGATGCCTGGAGCCGGGCCGGCATCAAGGGGCGCCTGGTGTTGCTGGGGCCAATGGATGACACGATCGCCGAACGCTGCTCGATGCACTTGCGGCGCGCTGATGTGATCCATCTTCCTTACAACCCGGACACTGCACCGGTATACCGCTGTGCGGACATCTTCATCCTGCCTACGCTTGAGGAAGGCAGTCCCCTGGTAAGTTACGAGGCGATCGGCAACGGAGTGCCGATCATCACCTCCGCCATGGGCGCCGGCCGCATCATCCGGCATCTCCAGGAAGGCCTGGTGGTGGACCCGCATGACCGCGCGCAATTGATCGATGCATTGCGGACTTTGGCCGAGTGTCCCGGTATGCGCCGGACGATGGGCGAGGCCGGGCGGGCACGCGCAACCGAATTCACCTGGGACAAGGTGGCCGAGCGACGTCACGAACTCATCAGGATGGCATTGCGCCGCTGACCTTTAGCGGGATCGAATCCGAACCGACGCGGGGCCAAAGCCTGGGGCGGCGTTCGGGTTCAACGTGATTCGAGCAATCCGTGGGTCTTGATCCAGTGCGTGATGGCTTCGGCGGCGACCTGATTGCCAAACGCGTTCAAATGCTCGTCCAACTTCCAGTTCGTCGGGCGCGCTAAATCCTGACGTGCGCGAAAAACAGGGGTCAGGTCGAGGAACGGCACACCGCGCTCGGCCGCCCAGTGTTCGAGTCGCCTCTCCACCTCGGTACGGTCGGTGAGCCACCTGCGTTCCACGACCGCGCCCGCGATGATCCACGGTTCCGTCGGTTCATGTCGGCGCGTTTCGTATTGAAGCGGCGAGGGCAAATAGACCAATCCGACACCAATCCGCTCCGCTCTCGCCACCGCGAGAATCTCGTCGATCGACATGATCAGGGAACGGTATTTGCGCTCGGCCCTTGGCGTATCGATATTGAGGGCGTCGGTCCAGAAATATGGCTGCAGGAATCCAAGGGAAAACACCGCGTTATTGAACTCCTTGCGCCGCGCTGCGTCGACCAGATGTCCGGGCAATCCCGATGCCCACCGTGCGACTTCCGCCTCTGACTTGCCATTGCCGATGGCGGCCTCGGTGATCTGGACCAGAAAATCGGTATCGCGCCGCGCTCGCATTCTCGCTTCAAGTTGGACTCGGTACGCGAGCGTGTCGATTCTGGGCAAAGCCAGATGAATGAGCTTCCTGGCTTCCGAATTGGTTGCGAAAGCGGTCGTCGCGTAAAGATCCTGTCGCGACAACTGCTCCGGCATTCCGGTCACGTCATTGGCGAAGATGCAGATCAAGACGGCGTCCAGACCGTACCCGCGCCCGACATGCTGAAACAGCCGCCAGTAGTCAAGCGGCCTGCGGCCGG
>JAYVST010000247.1:0-5331 GCA_043775255.1 Burkholderiales bacterium | reverse complement strand
TTCCGAGGCTGATCGCGCCGCCGCTCCCGGCTGTCTGAATTGCGCTCAAATCCGCGCAAAAACCAGTGTGCTGTTGGTACCACCGAATCCAAAGGAATTGGAGACGGCGGCACGGATCGGCATGTCGCGCGCCGTATTCGCGCAGTAGTCAAGATCGCATTCGGGATCTTGATTGAAGATATTTATCGTCGGCGGCGAGACCTGGTTCCTCACCGCGAGGACCGAAAACACCGACTCGACCCCGCCGGCGGCGCCCAGCAGGTGGCCGGTCATGGATTTTGTCGAATTGACCACCAGCTTGGACGCATGGCTGCCGAAGGCGGCCTTGACGGCCTCGGTTTCGTTCTTGTCGCCAAGAGGGGTCGAAGTGCCGTGCGCATTGACGTAGTCGATCTCATCGGGATTGATACCGGCGTTGCGCAAGGCGTTGACCATCGAACGGCGTGGCCCGCTCTGGTCGGGAGAGGTGATGTGATAAGCGTCGCCAGTCAGGCCATAGCCGCTCAACTCGCAATAAATGTGCGCGCCGCGCTCGCGTGCATGCTCGTATTCCTCCAGGACAATGGCGCCGGCGCCCTCGCCTAGCACAAAGCCGTCACGATCGCGATCCCACGGCCTGCTCGCGGTGGCCGGATCGTCGTTGCGCAACGAAAGAGCGCGCGCTGCGGCGAAACCACCGATGGCAAGCTGCGTGATGGTCGATTCGGAGCCGCCGGCGATCATGACATCGGCATCGCCGTACTCGATCAGCCGCGCCGATTCACCGATGCAGTGGTTGCCGGTGGCGCACGCGCTCACGCAGGCGAGGTTAGGTCCCTTCAGACCGAACATGATCGAAAGATGGCCCGACGTGAGATTGATGATGGACGCCGGTATGAAGAATGGGGAGATCCGTCGCGGACCGCGCTCAAGCATCGTCGAGTGCATTCCCTCGATCATTGGCAGGCCGCCAATGCCCGATCCGACGTTGACACCGATGTGCTCGCTGTTGGCATCGGTCACGGTCAATCCGCAATCGCGGAACGCCTGCGCGCCTGCGGCGATGCCGTATTGGATGAATACGTCCATGTGGCGCGCTTCTTTGGCGGGCACGTAATCCTCGATGGAGAAATCCTTGACTTCTCCCGCGATATGGCAGGCGATCCCCAACTTCGCGTCTTCCGGATCGAATCGGCTGATCCGCGCGATGCCGGATTTCCCGGCCAGCAGGTTCGTCCATGACTGCTCGACGCTATTGCCGATCGGGCAGACGATGCCCAGACCGGTCACCACCACCCTGCGCTTGGGGCTAGCGAAAGCCACGGGATCGCCCTTTCCTGGTCAGCCTGCGACTAGGCCTTCTTGTGCGAACTTACGTAGTCGATGGCTTGCTGAACAGTGGTGATCTTCTCGGCTTCCTCGTCCGGAATCTCGGTCTCGAATTCATCCTCGAGCGCCATTACCAACTCGACCGTGTCGAGCGAATCGGCTCCGAGGTCGTCGACGAAAGAGGACTCGTTCTTGATCTCCGCTTCGTTGACGCCCAACTGCTCGGCGACGATCTTCTTTACGCGCTGTTCGATGTTGTCCATGCTCAAGCTACTCCTTCCGATTTATAGTATTGAAGCGGCGCGAATTCTAGCAGCTTTGCCCTGCCTGCCCGCAGGAAAACGCGTGCTGAACCCTCCTACACGTACATGCCGCCATTGACGTGAAGCGTGGTGCCGGTGATGTAGCCTGCTTCAGGGCTCGCCAGGAACGCCACAGCTGCGGCGACGTCGTCGGCAGCGCCTAGACGGCCCAATGGAATCTGCGCCAGGAGCGCGCTTGCCTGCGTTTCGGGCAGCGCACGGGTCATGTCGGTTTCGATGAACCCGGGGGCCACGCAATTGACGGTGATGTTGCGGCTACCGATCTCGCGCGCCAGCGACCGGCTCATTCCGGCCACGCCCGCCTTGGCGGCCGCATAGTTGACCTGGCCCGGATTGCCGGAATGGCCGACCACGGACGTGACATTGACGATGCGGCCGGACTTGGCCTTCATCATGTCGCGCAGGACCGCGCGGCTCATGCGGAACACGGCATCGAGATTGGTCTGGATCACCGCCGACCAGTCATCGTCCTTCAGACGCATCGCCAATTGATCGCGGGTGATTCCCGCGTTGTTGACGAGGATTGAAATCGGGCCAAACGACTGTTTCACGAATTCAACCAACGGCTCGATCTGCTCACTGCGCGTGACATCGAGCACACGACCCGCACCGCGCGAGCCGGCGAGTTGCAGCGCCTCGTCAATGCCGCCCGCGCCCGTTTCGGTGGTTGCGGTGCCGACGACAATCGCTCCATCGGCGGCCAAGCGCATGGCGATGGCACGTCCGATGCCGCGCGAGGCGCCGGTGACCAGTGCAATTTTCCCGACCAGCCTCATGCCAGAGCCTCCAACGTGGATTTCAGCGACTCCGCATCGGCGACCGCGAGCGCCATTACCTGCGGAGCGATCCGCTTCACCATTCCCTGCAGCACCTTGCCCGGCCCTATCTCGATGACGTGGGTAACGCCCAACGCGACCATGGCCTGCACCGTCTCGACCCAGCGTACCGGACTGGCCGCCTGCTGCGCTAAGGCGATGCGAATCTCGCCGGGTTCGTTGTGAGTCGCGACATCGACGTTGTGGATCACCGGTATGGTCGGCGCGCGCACGATCGTTCCTGCCAGGCGTTCGCGCAGACGATCGGCCGCAGGTCGCAAAAGAGACGAGTGGAACGGCGCGGATACCGGTAGCGGCAATGCCCGCTTGGCGCCGCGTCCCTTGGCCAAGATGCAGGCCCGCTCGACTGCCGGCTTGAGGCCGGCAATGACGATTTGCGTAGCGTCGTTGAAATTGACGGCTTCAACCACATCGCCTTGCGCAGCCTCGGCACAGACGGCTCGAACCGCATCGGCATCCAGTCCCATGACGACGGCCATGGCGCCGGCGCCCATGGGTACCGCCTCCTGCATGGCCTGGGCGCGAAAACGCACCAGTGGAACCGCATCGGCAAATGCCAGGGCGCCGGCGGCCACCAGTGCGGTGTATTCTCCCAGCGAGTGCCCAGCCATCACCTCGGCGCGCGGGCCACCGGCGACCTCCCACGCGCGATACATCGCGTACGCCGACGAGAGCATGACGGGCTGCGTGTTGACCGTCGCATTGAGTTCCTCCGGCGGCCCCGCCTCGATCATCTGCCAAAGATCCTGGCCCAGCGCGTTGGATGCTTCGAGCATAGTGTCGCGCACGGTCGGCGAATCGGCGAATCCTTGCAGCATGCCTTGCCGCTGCGAGCCCTGGCCGGGAAAAACGATTGCTATTTTCATCACATCTCCAACAGGATTGCACCCCAGGTGAAGCCGCCACCGACGGCAGCCAGCAAGACACGTTGGCCGGCACGAATCCGGCCATCGCGCACGAATTGGTCAAGCGCCAGCGGTATCGACGCCGCAGAGGTATTGCCATGTCGATCAAGGGTCACCACGAGGCGCTCGGCATCAATGCCGAGCTTGCGCGCGGTCGCATTGAGGATGCGCAGGTTTGCCTGGTGCGGGATGAACCAATCGACGCTGGCCGGAGCCATGCCCGCCTTGGCCGCGACTTCCCGCGCCACCTCGTCAAGGACCCTGATAGCGAACTTGAATACCGCCTGGCCATCCATGCGCAGAAACGGATCTCCAAGGACAACGCCGCCCGCAATGTTGCCTGGCACACTGAGAATTCCTGCCTGGGCGCCATCGGCATGCAGCGCAGACGCGAGAATTCCCGGGTGCTCCGAGGCTACCAGCAGCACCGCCCCGGCACCGTCGCCGAAGAGTACGCAAGTACTGCGGTCGTTCCAGTCGAGGATGCGCGAAAACACTTCCGCGCCAACCACCAGCGCGCAGCGTGATTGCCCACTGCGGATGAACTGCTCCGCGGTTGCCAGCGCGTAGACGAATCCACTGCAGACCGCCTGAACATCAAAGGCCGCGCAATCACGCACGCCCAATCGTGCCTGCAGCAGACAGGCCGTGCTCGGAAACACGAAGTCCGGGGTCGAAGTGGCGACGATGATGAGATCGACATCCGTAGCAACCCTGCCGGCCGCGGCGAGCGCCGCGCGCGCGGCCGGCAGGGCGAGTTCGCTCGCAGTCTGGGCGGCTTCTGCCAGATGGCGCGCGCGGATTCCGGTGCGTTCGGTGATCCACTCGTCCGAGGTATCGATTCCCCTGGCGGCGAGCGCGGCGTTGGTGACGGGCAGGCCCGGCAGGTGGCTCCCCGTTCCTGCGACGCGTGCGTACATCATCGCCTCCTGACGAAAATCAGCCCAGCGCGCGAGCGGTTTCGCCGGCGGTCCGATGGCGCGCGATGCGTGCGCCGATGCCTTCGAGCACGCCTGAGACAACTACTTCCCGAGCACGATCGAGCGCGCGTCCGAACGAGTACGCATCGGCGGATCCGTGACTCTTGACGACCACGCCGTTCAGACCCAGCAGGCAGGCGCCGTTGTAGCGTCGATGATCATAGCGGCGGCGAAAGCTGTTGATTGCCGGCAATGCGAACAGCGCGCCGATCCGGGTGAGGACGTTGCGCTCGAATTCCGCCTTGAGCGACCGACCCAGCATCTGCGCCAGACCTTCCGAGGTCTTGAGGGCCACATTGCCGACGAATCCGTCGCAGACCACGACATCCACGGTGCCTTTGAAGATGTCGTTGCCCTCGACATTTCCGAAGAATCTGATTGCGCCGTCCGCATGGGCGGCACGCAACAATTCCGCAGCCTCCTTGACGGTTTCGTTGCCCTTGATCTCCTCTTCACCGATATTGAGCAGGCCGACGGCGGGCAATTGCCGGTGTTCGATCGCTGCCACCAGCGCCGAACCCATGAGTGCGAACTGATACAGGTGTTGCGGCTTGCAGTCGACATTCGCGCCAAGGTCAAGCATGTAGGTCGCCCCGCCAATCTGGTTGGGCAACGGCGCGCAAATCGCGGGACGATCGATGCCCGGGAGGGTGCGCAGGATGAAAGTCGAAATTGCCATCCAGGCACCGGTGTTGCCGGCGGAGACGGCCGCCTTTGCCTCACCGCGTTTAACCAGACTCAGGGCCAAATGCATCGAGGAATCACGCTTGCGACGCAGTGCCTGGGCGGGTGGATCGGTCATTGTCACGACCTCGGTGGCAACCTCGATTCGCAATCGGGAAAGGACATCCGCGCCGACTTTCCCTTGCTTCTGCATTGCCGTACCAAGCGCATCGCCCTGACCGACCAGCACGATTTCGACGTCTGAATGCCGCCGGAGAAATTCAATCGCCGCCGGCACCGTGACGTCCGGACCATG
>JAYVST010000246.1:0-3647 GCA_043775255.1 Burkholderiales bacterium | reverse complement strand
CATGCATGCTCTGGCGACAAAACTGCGCGACACCGGCCGGGCACGCGCCTTTGCCATCCACCTGGGCTTGAGCTCGACTGCGGTCGGCATTCTCGCCGCCCTGATGTTCACGCGCTGGTATCCGCCGCCTTACTTCATGTTCGACGGCGGCTGGCAGGTGCTGCGCCTGATCATTCTGGTCGATGTGGTGCTGGGCCCGCTGCTCACACTTATCGTCTTCGATCGCGCAAAGAAGGAGTTGCGGCGCGACCTGGCGATCATCGCGCTGCTCCAATGTGTCGCGCTGGGTTACGGCGCCTGGGTGATGCATGCCTACCGGCCCGCATTCATCGTCTACGCAGAGCTGAGCTTTCATTCGGTCAACTGGCGCGAGATCGAGCGCGCGTCGGATTCGCTGGTCGTGCCACGCGCCCTGGCAGCGACGCACGCGGCGCCGGTGCCGGTTTTCGCCCGCTTTCCCGCACAGAAAAGTGAACGCGACCGCTTGTTCAAGGCAATGTCGGAGGACGGCCCGGCGGTCATGCACTACGGCCAGTTCCATGAACGCCTCGACGCCGCCAACTTCGATACGATCGTGCGCGAGGCCGCTTCGATCGACGATCTGGCGCGCGGCGACGCCGACATCGCCGCCGAGCTCAAACGGGTGCGTGTGGCGCATGCCGGGAAGTCGCTCGCGTTCATCCCTCTGGGCTGCCGCTACGCGCTGATCATGCTGGTGTTCGACCGTTCCACGCGGGAAATCGTCGACTGGATGAAGTAACGTAACGGCGCCAGTGACCGCACGGGTTACGCCCCGAATCCGCACCACCATCGACCGCGGGCACCACGAAAGTGCCCTGCGCTGCGATTCGCGCCGACGGCTATTTGGCCTTCAGTGCCGGTCGTCGCGACTGCGGCTATTGCTGGATTGGATCGGCAGCCCGAGATGATTGCGCCGCACGACGTTGGGGTCGCGCGGCTTGCGCAGCGCCGGCCGCGGCGGCGCCGGCATGATGGTGGCGATCGCGTGCTTGTTGATGACCTGCCGTTCATTGCCGTCCAGCGCCAGGGTGTGCTGGTCGAACGAATTGATCTTGCCGGCCAGTTTGACGCCGTTGACCAGATAAATCACTACCGTGCGCCGCAATTTGCGCAGGTTGTTGAGAAACGGCTCCTGGATGCGTTCTCCGGGAGGGATGGTGCTCAGATCGACGGGGGAAAGTGAAGGCATGCTCTCATTGTGACTGAAATGGCGTGGCGCAAAACAACATGTGTCAACGCAAAACGACATGCGCCGCTCACGCAAGCATGAATACCACGCAAACAACGTGCCGTAGCGCTTACGGCCTTCACAGGAACTCCGACACCCTCAAGATCGCTGCGCCGCAGCCGTAACCGGGATACAGCGGTTCGCCTGCGTCCAGAACCCAACCCGTCATGTCCGAATCTGCCGAAAATCACGATCGCTCGCCACTGGACCGCCTGGCCCGTGTCGAAACACGCTTAGCCCTGCTGGAGGCCGCTCTGGCACGCATGTGCGGCTTGCCGGAACTGGCCGCATCGGACGATCACTGCGCCAAAACGCAAAGACTGGCGGCGCTCGACAGCACGAAAGCCGACCCGGCGCCCGAGAGCAGCGGTCTGGGCATTACCGCAGCTTTCGCCACCCTCGATGCCGACGCCGCCGCTGCCGCCGACCATGAAAGCAACCTGGCTCGCAAGCCCGATCTCACGCACATCGTGCCGATCAACGAAAACCTGATCGAGGACTCCTTCGCGCAGCGCGTGCGCCCGCGTGCGGTGCGTGCAGCGGGCAATGCTCGCCGCAAAACCGCGCTCGAGGAACTGCATCCCAAACTGCTCCTTCGGCTGACGATGACCTGGCGCTCGCCCGAGGGCCACGGCTACCTCAAGCGCCTGATCATCGACGACCGCGGCGACCGCAAGGGGTTCGACCCGGAGACGATGAGCGAACTGCTGTTCTTAAGCGCGATTCTCGACACGCCGGTCGACGAAAACGCGTGGGCGGCTAACGCGCGTCTGGTTTGATCCCGCCCGCGCCTATCGCCAGCAGGGCCGCCAGCGCGACCAGCGACACCCCGCCGGTCAGCGCCAAGGCAGTCACGCCGCCACGCAACTCCAGAAGCACGCCCACCGCATAGGGCGCACCAGCCTGCAAGAGGCGCGCACCAACGCCAAGCCAGCCTTGCTGCAAGCCGTAACCTGCCGGGCCGAACAAGGCCAGCGGCAAGGTCCCTTTGGCGATGGTGATCATGCCGTTGCCGGCGCCATGCAAGAGCGCGAACACGGCAGCGGCCAGCGGTGCGCCGCCTACCAGCACCAGCATGAGCGCTGCAGCCGGGTGCAGCGCGGTGGCAATGCGTGCCGAGATCAGCGGATGGTATTTCCAGCCGCTGGCTGCGGCGAATTCGGCAAAGCGGGCCGCCACCTGGGCCGGGCCCAACAATGCGGCGGCCATCACGGCCGCCGCCGCACCGGCACCCATGGCCGCCAGCAGGCCCGGCAGATGGGCCGCCATGGCCGAGGTGACAAATGCGGTGATGGCGAAAAAAACGGCCAGGAGCCAGAAGGTGCGCCGGTCCGGCACGCGACCCGCCGGCCGCGCCGTCACGGCAGCGTGTGCGCCCGCCGCAAAGCGCGGAATGAAGCGCCAGTACAGCGGCAGCCCCAGCACCAAATGCAGGCCGGCCCAGACAAAGCAGGCGCCGCGCCAGCCAATCTGGGCGTCCAGAAACGCGCTAAGCGGCCAGCCCACGGTGCTGGCAAAGCCGGCGATGAGCGTGATGCCGGTGATCGGCTTGCGCGCCTCGCTGCCGTAGATGTACACCAACGCGGCGAAAGCGGCGTCATACAAGCCCAGCGCCATGCCGGCGCCCAGCACGCACCAGGCCGCGTAGACCATCCAGGATTGGTGCGCCGTGCCCAGCATGAGCAAACCGGCGGCCAGCACAAGGTTGGACAGCATCAGCACGCCGCGCCCGCCGCGGCGGTCGATCGCGCGGCCAGCGGCCGGCCCGCAGGCCGCCATCACCAGAAGCGAAACCGAAAACGCGCCGAACACGGAGGCGCGCGACATGCCGAGGTCGCGCGCGATCGGTGAAGCGAGAATCGCCGGCAGATAGGTCGAAGAAGCCCAGGCCAGGGTCTGCGCGATTCCCAAGGCCCAGACCAGGGCTGCGGTTTGCGGCGGGCGGGCGTCGGCGGCGTTGACGGACATCGCCCGCCAGTATGCCGCAAGCGGCGCGTTTGGCCGCCGTGCTACAGGCCGAGGATGCGGCCGATCTCCGTCAGGTAAACGCTTTCGCGTACCACTTCGCCGCGCACCGTCTGTGCGGCGTCGCGAATCGCATGAAGGCTGTCGGCAATCCAGTGATGGCGCGCGCGCGGCGAACGCAACATGTTGCGCAAGGTCTCGATCTCCTCGCGCAGCACCGTGATGCCGGGCTCGTCGGCACCGGCGCGTGCCACTTCAGCCTCCAGATCGGCCAACAGCTGCTCAACCCGCGCCAGATCGAGTCCGGAGGCCGGCTTGCCGGTTTCGTCGCTGGTTGCATGATCGAGTCCGGAGGCCGGCTTGCCGGTTTCGTCGCTGCTTGCATTCATGCGGGTTCTCCTGGAGTGCCGGGACGTACCGGATTTGTGCGGGA
>JAYVST010000245.1:0-7506 GCA_043775255.1 Burkholderiales bacterium | reverse complement strand
CCGTCGTGACGCGACCAGATCATGCGGGTCCGCTTGTCCTTGCACAAGTTGCCCCATACCGGCATGTTGGCGTCACCCATCAGGCCGAAGATGGGGCCTTCCGCTTCGATCGCGAGGGCATCGGCCAGGGCTTCGTAGACTTTCATGGTGCTCCTTGGTGTGTCGCCGGATCAGGTCTTGCGGCTGACGACTGTACCCACTGCGCCCACTGCACGACGGCGAGACCGGCGCCGATGATCAGGCGGCGTCGCCGGAGCGTACCTGCACCCCGGCGCGCGCTTCCTGCAGCAGGAAGGTCTTGCCGTAGTCATGTTCGCCCCAACCGCGCGCCACGGCCTCGACCAGCACCTGCTCGGTGAGGGCGGCGAAGGGCATGGGCACGTCGAGGTCGCGGGCGAGGGCGGTCGCCAGCGCCACGTCCTTGCGTGCCAGCTTCATGGCGAAGCGCACGGGCTCGAAGTTGCCTTTGAACACCATCTCGGGCAGGTAGTGCGACAGCAGCAGACCCTGACCGAAGGCGCTGCCCTGCACGGCTTCGAGCAGTGCTTCGGGCCGCACGCCCGCTTTCACGCCCAGGGTGAAGCCCTCGGCAAGCACGTTGCGGGTGGCAATGTAGATGAGGTTGTGGACCAGTTTGGCCACGGTGCCGCTGCCGACTTCGCCCATGTGGCTCACGCGGTTGCCGAAGGCCAGAAGCACCGGCCGGATCCGTTCGTAGCCGGCCTCATCGCCCCCCACCATCACTTGCAGCGTGCCGTTCTCGGCGCCCGTTACTCCACCGCTGATCGGTGCATCGAGGACCAGACAGCCGAGCGCCTGAAAGCGCGCGGCGATCGTGCGGATGAGGGTGGGCGAACTGCTCGACAGGTCGACGTAGATACCGCCGGGTTGCAGTCCTTCATGCACTCCGCCGGCCCCAAGCACCGCCGCCTCCACTTCCGCCGGTCCGGGCAGGCATGTGAGCACCAGGTCCGATTCCGCGGCCAGTTCGCGCGGGTTGTCCGCCCAACCCGCGCCGCGCTCAAGGTGGCCGACGGCGGCCTCGCGGTGAAGGTCGTGCACCAGCAGGGAGTGGCCGGCGGCCTGCAGGTTGCGGGCGATCGAGGCGCCCATGCGGCCGAGGCCGATGAATCCGATGCGCATGCCGGAGGTCCTTCTGGGTTCGACGGCGACGTTTGACAGAGCGTTGACGGGGGGTTAAGGCGAATGTCATGATACAGACTTGCTTGTTCGTCAGCAAGTAAATAGAATCCACACGATTCGTCCGATTCGCGGCACAGCTCAGGAGCCACGCCCATGCATTGGACTCCCCAGTCCACCGTTTTTTCCCCCCGTCGCCGCGCCAAGACCGCCTCGCAGCGCATGTCCGACGCGATCAGCGGCCAGATCGACGTCGCCTTCATGGGCGTGGCGACTGCGGCGGGCCAGGGCCATGCGGTCTGAACAAGTATCTGGCGCCGCCATGAATGGCGCGCATGCGGCCCGCCCGCTCGCCGGCCTGCGTGTGATCGACATCACCACCGTGATGCTCGGTCCGTACGCGACCCAGATTCTTGGCGACTATGGCGCCGACGTCATCAAAGTCGAGGCCCCCGAGGGAGATTCCACCCGCACCACGGGGCCGAGCCCGGAGGTCGGGATGGCAGCCACCTTCCTCGGCGCCAACCGCAGCAAGCGCAGCATCGTGCTCGACCTGAAGCAGCCGGCCGGGCGCGAGGCCCTGCTGATGCTGCTCGAAAGTGCTGACGTTCTGGTCTGCAGCGTGCGGCCGCAGAAGATGCGGGCTCTGGGACTGGCGCCCGAAATTCTGCGCTCGCGCAACCCGCGCCTGATCGTGGTGGGCATCCATGGCTTCGGCGCGGACGGACCCTACGCCGGCCGGCCGGCCTACGACGACATCATCCAGGGCCTGTGCGGGCTTGCCGCCCTGGGAGAACTGCAGGGCGGCGAGCCCGCCTACATGCCCACCGTGATTGCCGACAAGACCTGCGCGCTGTTCACCGTGCAGGCGGTGCTGATGGCAGTAGCCGGCCGGGCCACTTCGGGGCAGGGCAGCTACGTCGAAGTGCCGATGTTCGAGTGCATGGTGAACTTCACCCTGGTGGAGCATTCGTATGGCGCGATGTTCCGCCCGCCGCTCAGCGAGCCCGGCTACGTGCGGCTTCTGACGCGCTGGCGCAAGCCCTATCGCACCCTTGACGGCTACATCTGCGTGGTGCCGTATACCACGCCGCACTGGGAGCGCTTCTTCAAGGAGGCGGGCTGCCCGTCGCTGATGGACGACGCGCGCTTCGCGACCCTGGCCGAGCGTACGCGCAATATCGACGTGCTTTACCGCGAGCTCGCGCGCTGCCTGGCCGAGCGGACAAGCGCGCAGTGGCTGGCTGCCTGCGAGCGCCTGGACGTGCCGGCGGCCCCGATGCACCGGTTGTCGGACCTGGAGGCCGATCCTCACCTTGCAGCTACCGGCTTCTTCCAGACACTGGACGATCCCGGCCTCGGCCGCGTCGTGCAGCCGCGCGCGCCGCTGCGCTTCGACGGCGCTACCGCCGCGCCGAGTGTGCCGCCTCGACTGGGCCAGCACACTGTCGATGTCCTGCGTGAAGCCGGCGTGCCGTCGCAGACCATCGCGCAACTGCTCAAGCAACGCGCAGCGGTGCAACACATTCAAGATGAAAGGAAAGCGTCATGAATTTCGGCTGGACAGAGGAGCAGGAGTCGATTCGGGAAGCCGTCGGCCGCGTCTGCGCGGGCTTCGACGCCAACTACTGGCTGGAAAAGGACCGCAAAGGCGGTTTCCCGCTGGACTTCCATCAGGCAATTGCCCAGGCCGGCTGGCTTGGCATCTGCATGCCCCAGGAATACGGCGGAGCCGGCCTCGGGGTGATGGAGGCGGCGATCATGGTGGAGGCCATCTCCGGCTCGGGCGCAGGCATGAGCGGTGTGTCTGCCATCCACATGAACATATTCGGCCTCAACCCGGTGGTCGTGTACGGCACGCACGATCAGAAGCAGCGGATGCTGCCGCCGCTGATCGAAGGCAAGGAGAAGGCCTGCTTCGGCGTGACCGAGCCGAACACCGGCCTCAACACGACGCAACTGAAGACTTTCGCGAAGAGGGAAGGCGACCGCTACATCGTGAGCGGTCGCAAGGTGTGGATCTCCACCGCGCAGGTGACCGAGAAGATCCTGCTGCTAGCCCGTACGACGCCATTGGACCAGGTGCGCAAGCCCACGCAGGGCCTGAGCCTGTTCTACACGGACCTCGACCGCCGCTACGTTGACGTACGCGAAATCGAGAAGATGGGCCGCAAGGCGGTCGACTCCAACGAGCTATTCATCGACGGCCTGCCGGTGCCGGCGGAGGACCTGATCGGGGAAGAGGGCGCGGGCTTCAAGCAGATCCTGCACGGCATGAACCCGGAACGGGTGCTGGCCGCGGCGGCCGGTATCGGCCTGGGCCGCGTGGCGCTCAAGCGGGCCGCTCAGTACGCCAACGAGCGCATCGTGTTCGACCGACCGATCGGCAAGAATCAGGGCGTCCAGCATCCCTTGGCGAAAAACTGGATGGAGCTCGAGGCAGCCAACCTGATGGTGATGAACGCCGCCTGGCGCTACGACCAGGGGCTTGAATGCGGCGCCCAGGCCAACGCGGCGAAGTACCTCGCTGCAGAGGCGGGCTTCCGCGCCTGCGAGACGGCGGTGCTCACCCACGGCGGCTTCGGCTACGCCAAGGAATACCACGTCGAGCGCTACATGCGCGAGTGCATGCTGCTGCGCATCGCGCCCGTCAGCATCCAGTTGATCATGTGCCACATCGCCGAGAAGGTCCTCGGGCTGCCGAAATCCTATTGAAGTTGGTCTTCACGGAATCGCGAGGCCATCGCTGCAAGTGGAACTGATCTTGCCCCCCAAAAACGCGCTCCATGGCTGTGATCGAATTCACTGACAGGAGGACGGAAAATGGGCAAAAGGAAGTTCGCCGTCACCACCGACAACCAGCACCCCTTCCGGTGGCGCCGAATCAGGCCTGGACCGGCGACATCACCACTATCACTACCGCCGAAGGCTGGCTCTACATGGCAGCAGTCCCCTTCGTGCCGAAGCCGATGCCGGGGAACGCGGTGGTGCAGGCGTTGAGTGCGATAGCTTGGAACGGGGAAGTGGTTGTCACTTGACAACTTCACCATTCATCGCCAAACTGAAGACTTCTGATGGCTCGTTCCCCTCATCCGAAGAAGGAGGTCGAGGAAGCTCTTAGGCACGCCGAAGGGCAGGGCTGGCGCGTCGAAGTCGGCGGCAGTCACGCCTGGGGCCGGATTTTCTGCCCGTACAACGACGAGCAGTGCCGCTGCGGCGAGTTTTGTATCGCCAGTGTATGGAGCACGCCGAAGAACCCCGGCAACCACGCGCGCGCGTTGCGACGTGTTGTGAGCAACTGCACCACGCATCTCAAGCAGCGCGAGGCTGACGACGGTGCCAAGGAGTAGCGCGATGGAATACACCTTCACCCTGAAGTACCAACTCATTGATGACGACCGCGACTCGGATGCACTGGTCGAGCGCCTGGGCGAAGCCGGTTGTGACGATGCCTTGGTCGGCGTCGGGCAGCCGGGGCGTCTTGCGCTGGAGTTCACCCGCGAGGCGGCTGATGCGGACGAGGCTGTACGCAGCGCGCTGGCCGATGTGCGGCGTGCTGCGCCATCGGCACGGCTGATCGAAGTGACGCCGGATCTGGTCGGTCTGACCGACGTGGCTGACATTGTGGGCGTGTCGCGGCAGAACATGCGCAAGCTGATGTTGGCCCATCCGGGCAGCTTTCCGGCGCCGGTGCACGAGGGCAATGCGTCGATCTGGCATCTGGCGGATGTGCTGGCCTGGTTGCAGGCCAAGGGCAGCTATACGCTGGCAAAGGAGGTGCTTGATGTGGCGCAGGTGGCCTTGCACGTCAACGTAGCGAAAGAAGGGCGACGGTTGCCGCGCGCGGCATCCAAAGAGCTGGAAGCCTTGATTGGATGAGCGCCGTAGTTCGACTTCATTGCTCAATCGAACCCGCCCGGACAGTATTCCACCCGCAAGGCGAAGCGGCACGAAAGAAGGCGCTATGAAGACCAGGCCTGCTGAACAGCAAAAGCGGGACCTAACCAGACTCGCGGCGAAGCGCGAGTCGGAAATCGATGCCTCAGACATTCCGCCGTTGAGTGACGATTTCTTCCGCAGCGCAGTGCGAAATCCGTACTTCAAGCCGCTCAAGACCTCGACTACGGTGCGCATCGACGCCGACGTGCTGGCGTGGCTCAAATCAAGGGGCCGTGGATATCAGACCCGAATCAACGCCATTTTGCGCGCGCAAATGGTCAGGGAGATCAATGGGCCGGGCAAGGCGGACGCTACTCCGGCTTGATGTTCGCCGCCTTGACAACGGCGGCAAAGCGCTCGGCCTCTTTTTTCACCAGTGCCGCATATTTCTCCATCTCCACCCCCGCCGCCGGCTTGGCGCCCAGACCCAGCACCTTCTCGCGCAAAGTGGGCCGCGCCATCGGGCGCACCAGATCGGCGTTGATGCGCGCCTCCAGAATTGGCGCCATGTCGTCCAGGCCGATCACGCCCAGCCAGGTGTCGCTGACCCGGCGGATCGCCGCTTGCGACGCAACACCAGCTGCGCCGGCCCGCCGCCGGCCCGCTGCCGGTCAACGCCGCGTCATTGCCCCGTCATCGTCCCGTCATTGCCGCGGCAGCGTCCCGTCATTGCCGCGGTAGCCCGGTCGCCTTGATCACCACCGACCATTTCGCCAGGTCTTCGCGCACTTTCGCCGCGTGCTGTTCCGGCGTTGTGCCGTCGACGTCGTAGCCCATCTGATTGAGTTTGGCGAGAACCTCGGGCAGTTTCAGGATTTTCACGAACTCGGCGTTCAGGCGCTCGATCACCGGCCTTGGCGTGCCGGCCGGCGCCGCCATGCCGAACCACGAGTTGACCTCGTAGCCGGCGATCGCTTCGCTGATCGCCGGCAGTTGCGGGTCCAGCGCAGAACGCTTCAGCGAGGTCATGCCGAGAGCACGCAATTTGCCGGCGTCGATCTGCTGCTGCACCCCACCGATGTTGAGAAAGGCAAAGTCGATTTGCCCGCCCAGCATGTCGGTGACCAAAGGCGCGCTGCCCTTGTACGGTACATGCACGAAGGTGACCCCGGCCATCGAACGCATCAGCTCGCCGGACAGGTGCGGCGTGCTGCCGGGCCCGATGGAACCCATGTTGAGCTTGCCCGGGTTGGCCTTTGCGTAGCCGAGGAATTCCGCCAGGGTGCGAATCGGCAGGTCGGCCCGCACCAGCAGCACCAGGGGCGAGGAGGTCAATTGCGTGATGGCGGCGAAGTCCTTCACCGGGTCATACGCCATGCTCGCCTGCAAATGCGGGCTGATGGCCATCGGCCCCACATGCGAAAACAGGAGCGTGTAACCGTCGGCTGGCGCTTTGGCAACCGCTGCGGTTCCGATCATGGCGTTGGCGCCGGGGATGTTGTCGACGACCACGGGTTGGCCGAGCGCGGCGGACAGGCGGTCGCCCATGAGTCTGGCCACCACGTCGGCCGGCCCGCCCGAAGGCCATGGATTGACCAGCTTGAGCGGCCTGGAAGGATAGGCCTGGCCAAGGCTTGCGCCCTGCCACGCACAAGACAAGGCCAGGCCCGCCAGCAAGGTCTTCAATGACCTGATGAACATTTTGCGATTCATGCTGCCTCCGTGAATGCTGCCGATGCCCGTCGACGACTGCATGATAAATTGCCTCATGCGCCCTGCGTGAAGGGCCCGACCTGCCGAGTTCGAGCCAGACTCGATATGCACTGCGAAACGCGCGCGGGCCGCATGGGATGCCGCCGAAGTTGCGCACGATACCCCGATATCACCGGACCAAACGATGACCCGATCCCCCATGCGACGCATCCGCCTGCTGCTCCGTGTTCGCATCCGCCTGCTGCTGCTTGTCTGCGCCATCGGGTCCGCGCATGCCGCCTTAGCCCAGGCCCCTGACAACTACCCCAGCCGCCCCGTGCGCTTGATCACCAATTTCGCTGCGGGCGGCGCCATCGACGCGGTGGCGCGGGCGGTGGGCGCAAGACTTGCGGAGACGATGGGCCAGCCGTTCGTGGTCGACAACCGCCCCGGTGCGGGCGGCAACATCGGCGCCGACGCGGTCGCCAAGTCCAAACCCGACGGCTACACGCTCTTGGTCACACTCGACACCGCGCTCACCGTCAACCCGAGTCTCTACGGCAAGCTGCCGTTCGATCCGGCGCGAGATTTCGTGCCGATCTCGCTTGCCGTCGCCGCGCCACTGGTGCTATTGACCCGGCCCGGGCTGCCGGCGGCTACGCTGCGCGACTTCGTCGCACTGGCGCGCGCCAAGCCGAAAGCCCTGAGTTTCGCCTCGGCCGGCACCGGTACGGCCGGCCATCTGGCTGCGGCGTTGCTGGCGCAAGTGGCCGGGTTCGACACCCTGGATGTGGC
>JAYVST010000244.1:0-3631 GCA_043775255.1 Burkholderiales bacterium | reverse complement strand
ACGGCTGCGGCGGCGCCGTCACCGTCGCCGCGCGGCGCGTCTTCGAGCGCGTTCAACATCTTCATCGCGCCGGACACCACCGTGTTGTACTGGATGCGGCCGATGTCGAAGTCGATCTGTTTCAAGGCCGCGTACACCTCGCGGCGCACTTTTCTGAGCGGCTCGCGCAGGGTGGCGGCGTCCGGTTTGCCGGCTGTGGCGATGGCGCTGGACCAAGCGTAGGCGAAGGACCACAGGCGCTTGAGATAGCGCGCCGAGCCTTCCACGCCGGCATCGCTCCACAAGAGCGTGTCCTCCGGCGGCGAGGTGAACATGGTGTACAGGCGCGCGGTGTCGGCGCCGTAGCGCTCGATCAGGTCTTGCGGATCGACGCCGTTGTTCTTCGATTTCGACATCGTGCCGATGCCGTTGTATTCGATCGCGCTGCCGTCGGACTTGAGTTTCGCCCCGGTAATGCGGCCGTCGGCGCCCATGATGTTGTCGACATCGTCGGGCCAGAAATACTCGGTGCCGCCCTTCGCGTTTTTGCGCGAATAGATATGGTTCAACACCATGCCCTGGCACAGGAGTTTGGTGAAAGGCTCGTCGAATTTCAGCAGCCCCATGTCGCGCATCACGCGGGTCCAGAAGCGCGCATACAACAGATGCAGCACCGCATGCTCGATGCCGCCGATGTACTGGTCCATCGGCATCCAGTAGTCGTTGCGCGCATCGACCATGGCGTTGTCGCTGCCCGGCGAGCAATAGCGCATGAAATACCAGGACGAATCGACGAAGGTATCCATGGTGTCGGTTTCGCGCCGCGCCGGCTTGCCGCATAGCGGGCAGGCGACACGCCGGTCGCTCCCGGGAGCGGCGGCGTGGAAGCCCGCGTGCTTGTGCAGTGGATTGCCCGACCCATCGGGGATGCAATCTTCCGGCAGCACCACCGGTAGGTCCTTTTCGGGCACCGGCACCGCGCCACAACCGGCTTGTCCGGTTCCAGGATCGGCATCGCAGTGGATGATGGGGATCGGCGTGCCCCAGTAACGCTGACGCGAAATGCCCCAGTCGCGCAGGCGCCAGGTGGTGCGTTTTTCGCCCAGGCCACCGGCAGCGAGATCGGCCGCCACCGCATCGACGGCGGGCTTGAAGGCCAGGCCGTCGTACTTGCCCGAATTGACGCAGGCGCCGCCCTGCTTTTCGGCGTACCAGTCGGCCCAGGCGTCGGTTGTGAAGGTCTTGCCTGCAACGCCGACGACTTGCCGGATCGGCAGATTGTATTTTTTCGCAAAAGCGAAATCGCGCTCGTCGTGCGCCGGTACGCCCATGACAGCGCCGTCGCCGTAGCTCATCAGCACGTAGTTGCCGACCCACAGTTCGACCTTGTCGCCGGTGAGCGGATGGGTGACGAACAGACCGGTGGGCAGACCTTCCTTTTCCTTCACCGCCAGTTCGGCCTCGGTGGTGCCGCCTTTTTTGCAGTCCTCGATGAAGGCCGCGAGCTTCGGGTTGGTGGCGGCGGCATGCTCGGCCAGCGGATGCTCCGGCGCCACCGCGCAAAAGGTGACTCCCATGATGGTGTCCGCGCGGGTGGTGAACACGTACATGCGGCCCTCGCCGATCGACTTGCCGTCGGCGCCCTTGATGTCGTGCGGGAAAGCGAAGCGCACGCCCTCGCTCTTGCCGAGCCAGTTCTCCTGCATCAGGCGCACGCGCTCGGGCCAGCCGGGCAGCTTGGTCAGGGTATGGTCGAGCAGTTCCTCGGCGTAATTGGTGATCTTCAGGTAGTAGCCCGGAATTTCACGTTTCTCGACGAGCGCGCCGGTGCGCCAGCCGCGCCCGTCCATCACCTGCTCGTTGGCCAGCACGGTCTGGTCCACCGGGTCCCAGTTGACGATCTGCGTCTTGCGATAGGCAATACCTTTTTCCAGCATCTTCAGGAACAGCCACTGGTTCCATTTGTAGTACTGCGGGTCGCAGGCGGCCATTTCGCGCGACCAGTCGATCGCCAGCCCCATCGCCTGCATCTGCTTCTTCATGTAGGCGATGTTTTCGTAGGTCCACTTCGCCGGCGCCACGTTGTTCTTCATCGCCGCGTTCTCGGCGGGCAGGCCGAAAGCGTCCCAGCCCATCGGCATCAACACGTTGTAGCCGTTCATGCGCAGATGGCGATACATCACGTCGTTGATGGTGTAGTTGCGCACATGGCCCATGTGCAGCTTGCCCGAGGGATAGGGCAGCATCGAGCAGGCGTAGTATTTGGGTTTCTCCGTGCCGTCGGCATTCCTGGCATGCTCGACTGCCAGATAAGCGCGTGTGTCCTCCCAATGAGCTTGGGCGGCCTTTTCAACCGCAGACGGGGTGTATTTTTCTTGCATGGCGATGCTTCGATTTGCGTTCCTGGCGGAATCTGAAATTATAGCCCTTGGCCCGCGTGCGCCCTCTGACACCGCAGTGGAATGTGGCATTTCGGACCAGAGCGTGCATTGCGTCACCTTCGGGGGCGGTTTTGGTGCATCCGCTGGCTGTGCCGCACTCGTATAGCTTCATGACAAACCCACTTTTCTTCGGAGTCATCATGCAAACCGCTCGCCCAACCCGCCTCATCGCCGCTCTCGCGTTTTCGTTCGCCGCAGGCGGCGCCATAGCCGCGCCTACTGCCGTGGTCGAAGGCGTGCAAATGCCCGCCTGGGTCGAACGCGCGGGCGTCAAGCAGCCGCTCGCCGCCGGCATGGAATTGCAGTCCGCCGACAAGATCACCACCGGCGCGAATTCGCGCATCCTCCTGCGTCTGGCCGAAGGCAGCCAGGTCAAGCTGGGTGAAAACGCCTTGCTGTCGCTGGACCGTCTCGGACAGCGCCAGGAAAACCGCCAAACGTTCCTGCAGGCGGCCTTGGACGTTGCGCGCGGCGCCTTTCGCTTCACCACCGATGTCAAGGCAAAGCTTTCCAGCCGTCGCGAAGTCGATATCCGCGTCTCCACCGTCACCGCCGGCATTCGCGGCACCGACTTGTGGGGCAAATCGGCCGGCGACCGCGACATCGTCTGCCTGATCGAAGGCAAGATCGCGGTGCAGCGGCAGGCCGAGCAGCCGATCACCTTGGACCAGGCTCTGCAGTTCTACATTGCGCCCAAAACCGAGGGCCGGCCGGACACCTCCAAACCGGTGCAACTGGCGACCGTGACGACCGAACAACTCACTCAATGGGCGCAAGAGACCGAAATCGCCGCCGGCCAGGGCGCGGCGCGGCGCGGCGGCAAATGGAAAGTGGTGGCGGCGGTGAGCGAAGATCCGGGCGTGGCCCTGATGGTGGTTGAGAAGCTGCGTAACGAGGGCTATGCTGCGGCGGTGTTCCCGGCCGGCAATGCGGCCAAGCGGACCTATGAAGCACACATCAGCGGTTTGCCCAGCCGCGCCGAGGCCGAGGCCCTGGGCGCGCGCATCGAGCCCATTACCGGCGTCAAGGGGCGCGCGGCGACCTGATTTCCGGCAATCCGAACACAACGGCCCCGGACGCCACGCGCACCGGGGCCGTCTTCTTTTTCGGGCGCCGATGTATCCTTCCGGCTTCGATTCGGGAGACTTCCGCATGAACCAGCGCCTGCAAACCGGTGCACTCACCATCAACGGCGAACGCCTTTGGGCCTC
>JAYVST010000243.1:0-5486 GCA_043775255.1 Burkholderiales bacterium | reverse complement strand
CAAGCCTGGCCCGGCAAGCCCATCCGCCTGATCGTCCCCTTCGCCGCAGGCGGCGCCACCGACGTGGTGGCGCGCATGATCGGCCAGAAGCTGGGCTATGCCTGGGGCCAAGCGGTGGTGATCGAAAATCGCACTGGCGCCGGCGGCAACCTCGGCGCCGATGCGGTAGCCAAGGCGCCCAACGACGGCTACACCCTGCTGATGGCCTCAGGCAGCATCACCATCAACCCGCACATTTACAAGCGTCTGCCCTTCGACACGCAAAAAGACTTCGCGCCGATCACCAATGTGGCCACCGGGCCGATGCTGGTGGTGGTCAACCCGGCGGTGGCGGCCGACAGCATCAAGGCGCTGATCGCGCTGGCCCGAGCCAAGCCCGGCAGCCTCAACTTCGGCTCGGCCGGGGTCGGCAGCCAGGTGCACATGGCCGGCGAAGGCCTGGCGGCCGCCGCCGGCATCGACATCGTGCATGTGCCGTACAAGGGCGAGGCGCTGGGCTACAACGACCTGGTAGCCGGGCAAATCCAGCTGATGGTGGGCAACATCGGCGGCGCGGCGGCATTCGTCAACGCCGGCAAGCTGCGTGCCCTGGCAGTGACCTCTCGGGAGCGTTCAAAGATGCTGCCCGACGTGCCGACGGTGGCCGAAAGCGGGCTGCCGGGGTTCGACAACAGCGGCTGGTTCGGCCTGCTCGCCCCGGCCGGCACCCCCAGGGAGGTGATTGACAGAATCCAGCGCGACACCGCCCGCGCGCTCGACAGCACCGAAATGCGCGCGCGCCTGTTTGTGCAGGGCATGACGCCGGTGGGCAACACGCCGGAAGAGTTCGCGCGCGCCATCGCGGCGGAAACGGCGCGCTGGGCGAAGGTGGTGGCGGATCGCAAACTGAGCGCCAACTGATGTGAGCTCAATGGACAGGTCAATTCCGCGCTTGTTTCGCCCGTTGCGAGCGTGCGCACTTGCGCTTGCACTTGCGCTTGCGCTTGCGCTGCCAACGCAGTCACTCTGGATATCCGCGCGGGCCCAAGGCTTTCCGGAGCGGGCGGTAAAGATGATCGTCCCCGCGCCACCCGCCAACGTAGGGGATATCGTCGCAGAGCGCAACATTTGTCGTGCTAGCTTGACCACTGCGCCTGAAGGGCCGCGCCGCACCGACTCACCCAAGAAGGAAGCCGCATGACGCAACATCGCGGCGCCGACCTGCTGGCTCGTACCCTCAAGGCCGCCGGCATCGCGCGCATATTCACCCTGTCCGGCAACCACATCATGCCGGTGTTCGACGCCGCCATCGACGCAGGGATCGAGTTGATCCACGTGCGCCATGAGGCGGCCTGCGTGCACATGGCCGACGCCTATGCGCGCCTGACCGGCGCACCCGCCGTGGCTTTGGTAACCGGCGGCCCCGGCCACGCCAACGCGGTTGGCGCGCTCTATACCGCGCAGATGAGCGAATCGCCGGTGCTGCTGCTCTCGGGCCATGCGCCCAACGATCAGCTTGGGCAAGGCGCCTTCCAGGAGATGCGCCAGGCCGAGATGGCCATGCCGGTGACCAAGGCCGCCCAGACGTCGACCGGCGCCGCCATGCTCGGACGCGATGTCGCGCGCGCGCTTGGCCTGGCCGCATCCGGCCGGCCCGGCCCGGTGCACTTAAGCCTGCCCACCGACGCACTCGACGGCGCCACCGATGCCGCAGTCGATGCCGCGGGCGCAACAGCGCAAGCGATGCCGCTGGCGGACGGCGACGCGGCGTCCATCCTGCGCTGGCTTGGCGGCGCGACGCGGCCATTGATTCTCGTCGGCCCCGCCAGCATGAACCGCGCCGGCCGCATTCAGTGCGACGCACTCGAAGATGCGAGCGGCATTCCGGTGGTCGGCATGGAAAGCCCGCGCGGCATCAACGACCCGTCCCTGGGCGCGTTCGCGCAAATGCTGCCACAGGCCGACCGTGTGCTCCTGATCGGCAAGCGGGTCGACTTCACGCTCAGGTTCGGCCGGGCCTTCTCAAGCGCCTGCGAATTCATGCAGGTCGACGCCGATCAGGCGGAGCAGGCGCGCGCGCGCCAGGCACTCGGTGGCCGTCTCGCATTCACAACCGGCGCCGATGCCCCCGGCGCATTGACCGCACTGGCGCATGCGGCCCCATGCCGTGCGAATGGCTGGCGCGACGAGTTCGCAGCGGCCATCGCCTACCGCCCCGCCGCCTGGGCGACAGAGCGCTCGACCCTGCAGGATCGCCTGCATCCGGTCGAAGCCTGCCGGCCGCTGCAGGCCATGCTCGACAGTCACCCGGATTCGGTGCTGGTGTCCGACGGCGGCGAATTCGGCCAATGGGCACAGGCCTGTCTCACGGCGCCGAACCGGGTGATCAACGGGCCGGCCGGCGCCATCGGCTCGGCCCTGCCGTTCGCACTCGCCGCGCGCCTGGCCCGACCCGACGCGCCGGTCGTCGCCATGATGGGCGACGGCGCCTTCGGCTTTCACGCGATGGAAATCGACACCGCCGCGCGCTACCGCCTGCCCTTCGTGGCCGTGGTGGGCAACGACGCGCGCTGGAATGCCGAGTACCAGATCCAGTTGAAGGCCTACGGCCCCGACCGTCTGGTGGGATGCGAGCTGGCGCCTTCGCGTTACGACCAGCTCGCCGCGTCACTCGGTGGCCACGGCGAACTGGTCACTGCTGCCGCCGAATTGCTGCCCGCCGCGCGGCGTGCCGCTGCCTCCGGGCTGCCGGCGCTGGTCAA
The DNA here is from genome assembly GCA_043775255.1 of Burkholderiales bacterium. GTDB lineage: Bacteria > Pseudomonadota > Gammaproteobacteria > Burkholderiales > JAEUOS01 > JAEUOS01. Next base: position 2,745 of record JAYVST010000243.1, on the reverse strand, counting down.
TGCGATGATCGAAGGGGTACCAGCGCCCGCAGTGACGCGCTGAACGCGCCGGCAGGCGGCATGGCCGCCGGCGCGCGCCGGGCACAGTTGCTTTGTAGGGCGCATTGCGGCAAGCTCTCATCGTTTAAACCAACCAATGACTTCGGGGGCCAGACAAATGAACACGAGTGAAATGTTGATTGAGGTCGAAAAGGTGCTGGTGCCGTATCTGGTGGATATCGGCTGGAAACTCCTTGGCGCGGTAATCCTGTGGATCGTCGGCGGCTGGGTGATCGGCTTCATCACACGCGTTTCGCAGGACGGCATGACCTCGCGCAAGGTCGACCCGACGCTCATCACCTACGGCGAAGCGTCCATCAAGGTGACCCTGCGCATCGTGCTGATCCTGGCGATCCTCTCGATCTTCGGCATCCAGACCACCTCCTTTGCCGCGCTGATCGCCGCCGTCGGCATCGCCATCGGCGCGGCCTGGTCGGGACTTTTGGCCAACTTCGCCGCCGGCGCCTTCCTGATCGTACTGCGGCCCTTCAAGGTGGGCGACATGATCACCGCCGGCGGGGTCACTGGCGACGTGCGCGAGATCGGGCTCTTCGTCACCACGTTAGACACCGTGGACAACCTGCGCGTGACGGTGGGCAACGGCAAGATCTTAGCCGACAACGTGGTCAACTACACGCACAACGCCTACCGCCGGGTGGACCTCAAGTGCCAGATCGCCAACGGGGTGAATCCGCCGGACGCCATCGCGCGCCTCGGGCTGCAAGTGTCGAAAATCGCCAACGTGATCTCCCAACCCGCGCCGCAGGTGGAGATCATCGAATTCAACGCCGCCGGTTGCCTGATCGGCGTGCGGCCGTTCTGCCACAACAACCACTACTGGCAAGTATTCTTCGACACCAACAAGGCGATCGCCGACGTCGGCGCGGCCGCCGGGTGGCCTGTACCTGCGCCGCACCAGGTGATGCATACGAAGGCAGCCTGACCCGATGATCGCAACCTCATGACTTGTGTGAGAGCGTAGGCAGATGGCCAAACGCCACCCGCACAAGGAGGCCCCGCACCCGCTGCATTCACTGACCGAGTTTCGCGCCGTGGCCGAAATGGCCGCATTGCCCTATGCGCTGCCGCTTCTGATGACAGCGCCGAAAGGCGACGGCCATCCGGTACTGCTCTTGCCCGGATTCATGGCCAGCGAAGTGTCGCTCATTGCGTTGAAGCTGCTCCTGTCGAATCGCGGCTACGACGTCCATACCTGGGGGCTGGGGCGCAATGTGGGCTTTCAGACCAAACACGCTTCGGCCTTGGAGCAGAATATCCGCTTCATGCACCATAGGAGTGGCCGCAAGGTCAGCCTGGTGGGCTGGAGTCTCGGCGGCGTATTTGCGCTCTATGGCGCGCACCAGGCGCCGGAGTGCGTGCGCAACCTGATCACTCTGGGCAGCCCGGTGAGCGTGGACCCGGAAGGCAGCAAGTCGCCCGCGCTGGTACAGGCGCTGTACCGCCTGATCGCGCATCCCCTCGGGCCGGCGGCGCATTCGATGCAGCCTTCGGTCAAGCGCCTGCGCGAGCGGCGTGCACCGCCCGTACCGATGAGCTGCCTGTATTCGCTCAGCGACGGCGTGGTGCCGCCGCAGGAGGCCACCATCGACGGCGACCCGCGCATGCACGAAAACATCCGCGTGCCGGGCAGCCACACCGGCCTGGGGGTCAATGCGGTCGTGCTGGGGATCGTCGCGGAGCGCCTGGCGCAACCGGAGGGGCAGTGGCGGCCTTTCGTGGCCACGGGCGCATTGGGGCTTTTGTACCGGCTGACGACGCCGGCTGCGGCGCCGGCTGCGGCGCCGGCCTGACATTGACGCCGCGGCGCGCCGGTGCAGGCGGCTTGCGCGTCAGCGCCAGATACTCCTGGAAACTGTCGCGAATGCACTGCGCAAAATGCGCCGGGTCGGGCATAAGTTCGCGGCAGGACGTGGGCGAGATGATGATGCGGTCGTCGTAGCTCGTCACCGCGAACACCAGCCCCATGCCGTCGGCGATCGGCATGATCGCCGAGAAATAGGTCATGCGTGCGCCGCACAGGTAGAGCGGCTTTGACGGCCCCGGCACGTTGGTGATGGTGCAGTTGGCCAGCGGCACGCGCCGGCCGATGCCCTGGGCGGCGCGCGCGAGCAGTTTGCTGGTAAGCGCCAGGGTCGCCGCCGGCGTGTGGCGGCCGATGTCGGAGAGTTCGCGCGCGCGCACCGCCTGCGCCACGGTTTCCGAAGCGGCAGTTTGCGTGCGGATGGCGGCTAAGCGTTCGATCGGCGTTTCGATCTCGGTGCCCAGACGCACACGCACCCAAGACAAGACCGGCTTTGGCGGCTGCCCGCCTTCACCGTCTTCACCGACGTCCCCGGCGCCGCGGATATAGAACGGCGCAATCGCCGTCAAACTCGCCTCCGGCAATTCGTGTTCATCTTCCAGATAGCGCCGCAGGGCGCCGCCGCATACCGCCAGAACGGCGTCGTTGACGGTCGCTCCTTCGACCAGGGCGCGGATGGCCTTGAACTCCTCCAGCGTGAAGCGCCGGGTCTCGAACACCCGATGCGCCGAGACGATCGAATTGAAGCGGGTGGCGGCGATCGTCTCCGGACGCATCAGGATGTCGCCGGCGAAGCTGAATGCGGAAGGAGCGATCTCGGCTAACAGACGCGACAAAGGCCGCGCCAGCCGGAATGGGGAGGCGGCAAGGCTGGCCACGCCGCG
>JAYVST010000242.1:0-2744 GCA_043775255.1 Burkholderiales bacterium | reverse complement strand
GTCCCACCTCGCGGTACGCAGTCAGTCGCACGTCGCGGTACGCAGTCAGTCCCACCTCACGGTACGCAGTCAGTCCCACCTCACGGTGCCCAGTCAGTCCCACCTCGCGGTGCGCAGTCAATCGCACCCCGCAGTGCGCGGCGCCCGGTTGGCGCGAAGCCGGTCAACGCGCCGGCCGCGAGCACCATCAATGTCGAAATGGCCGGCGAATTCATCGAGCTCAACCATTTGCTCAAACTCGCCGGTCTGGCGACCAGCGGCGGCAGCGGCAAGGCGATGGTGGCCGCCGGCGGCATCCTGGTGGATGGCTTGGAAGAACTGCGCAAGACCTGCAAGGTGCGCGAAGGGCAGATGGTCACCGTTGGCGCTTTGCGCATTCGCGTGGTTGCAGCCGTGCCTGTCGTTGCAGACGCGGCAGTGTCTTTCGAGGACCCGACCGCGCAAGACGTTGCCGACCCGGCGGCGCCCGCGCTGCCCGCCGCCTGGCCAAAAAAGCCCGCGCGCGGCGGCATGGCACAGCGCGGCAACCGGGCCAAGCGACCACCGCGCAAGCTGGCTCCGAAATAGAGGGCTATTCAAACGATGGCACGCGCGTTGCATCCCTATGCTGACTATTCGTCCGCATCCCGATTGACGCCCATGCACGATTCCGCCCTGTCGAACGCCGCCATCCGCTTAGATCTGCTGCAGACCTCCATCCTCAAGACGCTTTACACACGTTCCGAGCGCCGCCATGCCCTGCGGCAACTCGCGCGCGAGGTGTTTCCGGGCGCGGCCGCCTATCGCGACTCGGAACTTCTGGGTTTCGTTCTACCGCGCCTGCGCCGCATGCGCGCGCTCAATTTCGTGCGCGTCGAACGCAGAGGCGCCGAGGTCACGGCAAGCATCAGCCTGAAGGGCATCGCGTTCATCGAAAAGCAGGCCTGACAGGCGCGGAAAACGCGCCGCGTCGCGAGATCAAGCCTCCGTCTGGTGCAATTGGTTTGACGTGATGGGCGTCGGCACGGCATGATGCGCCGGCCATGGCCATCGATGTCGATCTCAACCGCCGCACCGTCAGCCTGCCTGCCACCGATGGCGGGCGAGCGATCCGCTTCTCGGTGGTCGACGCCGGTCCGCGCGACGCCCTGCGCACCCTGGTGTTCATCCACGGCTTCGGCGGCCGTGCCGCGTACTGGCACTACCAGCTCGACCACTTCCACTACGACAGCCGCGTCATCGCGCTCGACCTGCGCGGCCATGGCCTGTCGGATGCGCCGCGCTCGCGCTACGACGTGGAGGAGTTGTGCGGCGATGTCGTCGCCATGCTGGCCGCCGTGGGTGCGCCGGAGCGCTTCGTGCTGGTGGCGCACTCGTTCGGCGGGGCGATCTCCACTTATTTCGTCAACCGCTACCCGCAACGCGTCGAACGCCTGGTGATCATCGGCTCGGCGGTGCAATTTCGCCTCAAGTGGACCGGGCGCGCCCTGCTGCGCCTGCCGGCGCCCTTGTTGCGCCTGGCGCAGCGGGTTGTGCCCCTGGCGCGCCTATATCCCCCGGCACATGTGGTGAGCGCGCAGAACCGCAACGCGCTGTCGGTCTGGAACGGCGCCGAGCTGCTCAAGAAGATCGCCGTGCCGACCCTGGTGATCCTGGGCCAGCGCGACTTTCTCTTCGAGGAAGCATCGCAGCGCGGCCTGGCACAACTCGTACCCGGGGCCGAAGAAGTGGTGATCCCGGTTTCGGCGCACCAGGTGATGGTGGAGCGCCCGGACGCGGTGAACCGCGTGATCGAGCGCTTTCTGGGCCCGGCGCGCCCGGCTGAAGAACGCGCCGCGCGGCGTGCCCAGGCGCGCGCGCTGGAACGCGAACGTCCGTGGCTCAAGTACTACGACAGCCGCACGCCCTACCGCATCCGAGCGCCTGCCGCGCCGGTCACGCGCACCCTTGAAGCGGCGGCACGGCGTTTCGGCGCGACCGCCGCACTCACCTTCTACGGCCGCGCCATCAGCTATCGCCTGCTCAACCGCCTGGCGAACCGTTTCGGCAGCGGTCTCCAGCGCCTGGGGGTCGCGCCCGGCGACCGCGTCGCCATCATGCTGCCCAACATCCCGCAAGCGCTGATCGCCTACTACGGCGTGCTCAAGTTGGGCGCGGTGGCGGTGTTCGTCAACCCGCTGTTCTCGCGCGCGGAACTGGTGGCCCGCCTGACCGACTCCGGTGCGCGGGTGCTGATCGCTCTGTCTTCCTATCGCGGCGAGATCGAGGCCATTGCCGAGGGTTCGCGTCTGGAGCGCGTGATCCTCACCCCGTTCAAGGCGATGATGGGGCTGCGCCAAGGGCTGGCGTACTCGCTGTTGCGCCAGAACATCGCCGCAGCCGGACTGGCACGCGCCGGCGCCGGCATGGCAGCCGAAGTGTCGGGTTTCGCCGCCGTGCTCACGCGCGGCAGCAGCGCGCCGATCGACGCGCCCGAAATGGAGAGCTTAGCCGTCATCGCCTACACCAGCGGCACCACCGGCGCGGCGCCGGCCGGTGTGATGCTGACCCATGCCAACCTCGCCGCCAACGCGCTGCAGCTGCGCCACTGGACACCCGAGATCCGGCCCGGCGACGAGCGCCTGCTGGCGATCGTGCCGTTCTCGCATTCCTACGGCATCACCGGCTGCGTCAATCTTGCGGCGCTGGTGGGCGCGACCTTGATCCTGTTGCCGCGCTTCGACGTGCAGGAAACCCTGGAAACCATCGCGCGAGAGAAGCCCACC
>JAYVST010000241.1:0-6477 GCA_043775255.1 Burkholderiales bacterium | reverse complement strand
GCCGAGAGCTGGCAGCGATGCAGGTCGTGGGTGGTGAAGCCGTCCCAGCCCCACTGGTTCTTCAACTCATCGAACGCATTCTCGGCATCGGCCCGGTCACGGTAGAGCTGGCCCAGTGCCAGGATTGCATGATCGAGGGTGGTCACCAGGACCGCGTACTCATAGCCGGTCACGCGCTTGCCGGTCTGGCGATCGGTTTCCACAAAGCCGAGCAGCCCCTGGCCGTTGTCGCCCTAGGCCAGCAGCACTTCGCCCTTGAGCGGCCGGCGCAGCACGACCACGCGCCGTTCCGTCAGCCATCCGGTCAGCCGCAAGCATCCGTCCTTACCTTCCCAGCCTTGGCCGGCATCGCTCCAGCCGGTGTCCCAGAACACCCGCTCGATATGCCGTTTGACATTCTTCGACAGCCGCAGCTTGAACAGGTAGCCCTGCTGCCGATCCTCCAGCGGACCCATGATGGGATTGGACCCGAAGCCGCAGTCGCCGCGCACCATCTTCGGCCGTCGCTCTGGCGGCAGGGCATCGAGAATCTTCAGTAATCCCGGCAGGCTGTGACTACCCGAGTGCTCGTCTCCAGCATGCACTTCGGCACCCACCACCAGGCGCAGACCGGCCATCAGGTTGAGGTGTGATACGTGTAGGTGTGATACGTGTGCGCGGGGCGGCCTGGCTTCTTCGGGTTGTAGGAGACCTTTGCGCCTTCCTGCTTGCCGTAGAGCGGCTTGACCGTGGTGTCAATGTCAAGTATCCACGGCGCGTCCAACAGTGTCGCTACGCTTTCGTTCAGATGCTGATCCAGCCAGGCGACGCCTTCACCCTCCGGCGTGGCTGCCAGCCCTCGTCGCAGCGCGTCCTCGCTGATCACCTTCTTCATTCCCAGCAGGCCCGGATTGACCCCATCGCAGCGGATCGCGGCCACATGCGAGTAGCGCTTGTGCCCAGACAGTATCGATAGCATCCACCTGCCCAGTACCTCCGCCTTGCCCGGTGCGTTCGGACTCGCGTATACCAGCGGACAGCTTGCTTGCCAGCGACCCCACAGCCCGGTCAACGTCAGAAACTCGATGAAATACGCTAACTGCCCCATCGGCGTGGCCGCGCTCTCAGACTCCCAGCGCACTTGTACCCGTCCACCCGCCGTCTGCAACGCTCCCGGCATGACGCTTTCCAGCGCCCTCATACGCTTCAATTTCGACTCACCCATCGGGTGTCCTCCAGTTTCGCCTCGAATACCGCATCCTGCCTCATTCTCAGAGAATTTGGGGGCGGTCAACTGCGGTTTTTAGGATGAAAGGAAACACCGATGCTGTTTTCAGACGTCATCCTGGCCGCCGGTGCACGCACCCCCTTTGGCGATTTCGGCAAATCCTTGAAGGACGTGCCGCTTTCCACTCTTGGCACGCACGTGGTCAAGGCGTCCTTGCAGCGCGCCGGGCTGAACGCGGCGAAGGTCGATCATCTGGTGTTCGGCGTCACGTCGCCGGTCGATCACGATGGCTTGTTTGTCAGCCGCAAGATCGCCCTCAATGCCGGCCTGCCGGTCGAGAGCGCCGCGCTCGGCGTGGTGCGCGCCTGCGGCACCGGCTCGCAGGCGATCATCAGCGCGGCGCAGCAGATCCTCACCGGCCACAGCAGCGTGGCGATTGCGGCAGGCGGCGAGAACTACAGCCGCGTGCCGTATCTGGTGCATGAAATGCGCTGGGGTGCCGGGCGCGGCCCGGTCACCATGGTCGATGGTCTCGACTACATCTACCGCTGCCCGTTCTCGCGCGAGCTGATGGGCGACACGGCAGAGAACCTCACCGCGCTGCACGGCTACACCCGCGACGACATGGACGACTGGGGCTACATGAGCCAGATGCGCGCCAAGGCCGGCATCGAATCCGGCTTCCTCGCGCGGCAGATCGCGCCGCTGGATGTGCCGGACAAGAAAGGCACGCATCGTTTTGCTATCGACGAGTTTCCACGCCCCACCATCACGCGCGAAAAACTGGCCACGCTCAAGCCGGCCTTTAAGAAGGATGGCACCGGCCAGGTCACGGCCGGCAACTCAAGTGGCGTCACCGATGGCGCGGCCGCCATTCTGGTGGCGAACCGGGTTGATGCAGAGAAGCTCGGCATCACGCCGGAAGCCCGCATCATCGATTACGCCGTGGCGGGCGTACCGCCCGAGATCATGGGTGCAGGGCCGGTACCGGCAATTGCCAAATTGCTTGAGCGCACCAAGCTCAACGTCTCCGACATCGACTACTTCGAAATCAACGAAGCCTTCGCCGTGGTCAACCTGCATGCGGAAAAGCAGCTCGGCATCCCGCGCGCCATCACCAACCTCTACGGCGGCGGCATCTCCATCGGCCATCCACCCGGCGCTACCGGCATCCGCATGACCATGACCGCCATGCATCATCTGGACGATACCAAGGGGCGCTACGCGATTATCAGCATGTGCTTAGGCAGCGGCATGGGGATGGCAACGCTGATCGAGAACCTGCATCGGTAGAAGGCCGAAAGTCGTTGGGGGACAACGGTTTCGGCGGTATTAACCGCCGCTGAACAGCGCGTCACGCTTCTCGCGAAACGCCGCCACCGCCTCGCGATGGTCGGTCGTCAGGTTGGACAGCATCTCGTAGGCGACGCCGGCGTCGAAGTGGCTGTGCACCAATTGCTTCAGCGCGAGATTGGTGGTCACCTTGGTCCAGCGGATCGCCTTGGTGGCGCCGTGCGCCAGGCGCTCCGCGAGTCCGTAGGTGGCCTCATCGAGCGCCTCTGGCGCCACTACCTCAGAGATCAGGCCAATGCGCTCGGCCTCGGCTGCCGTCAGCAGATCGCCGGTCAATAGATATTTCTTCGCCTTGGCATAGCCGATCAACTGCGGCCACAGCAGCGCGCCGCCATCCCCTGCGACCAGCCCCACCTTGACATGCGGGTCGCCGATCTTCACGCCGGTATGGGCGACGGAAATGTCGCAACACGCCGCCAGCGTCGCGCCCAGGCCGGTGGCGTGGCCGTTGATGCGGCAGATCAAGGGTTTGGCCAGATCGAGTTGCGAGTAGATGATGGCCTTGGCCTCAGCGGCCACCTGCTCGAACTCGGCTGGCCGGTCGATCGACGACTGCATCCAGTCGAGGTCGCCACCGGCGCAGAACGCGCGACCGTTGCCGGTCAGCACCACCACGTCGGAATCCGGGTCGGCGGCGGCACCGGTAAACACCCGCGCCAGTTCGCTGTGCAGACGGCCGTCGATGGCGTTGAGTTGCTCCGGCCGGTTCAGCTTGATCACCAGCACGCGCGCGCGGCGCTCGAATTCGATTGATTGATAGCCGTTCCAGTTCATGCCTGTTCCCGTGCGCGGACCGCGTGCGCATTTGCATCGGCCGTGGCGAACGCGGCCAAATGCGCATCGCGATCACCCAGCAGCCGGTTGATCACCATGATGCGCTTGAAATAGTGGCTGACCGGCAACTCGTCGGTCATGCCGATGCCGCCGTGCAGTTGCACCGCCTCGTGAGAAATGTGGCGGCCGGCGTGCATCACATGCGCGACCGCGCCGCAGATGGCGCGACGCCGGGCATTCCCGTTCTGCCGCACCGCACGCTGGGCGGCATCAATCACCGCGCCGCTCTCCTGTTGCAGCATCACCATCTCGGTCAAGCGGTGCTGCAATGCCTGATTGGTGCCGATGGGCCGGCCAAATTGTTTGCGCGTTTTGAGATAGGCCAGAGTGTCGCGGTTGAGCACCTGCATCGCGCCGAGTGCCTCGCTGCACATCGCCAGACGCGCGTGTTCAAGCATTGCTGCGAGCAGCGCGGCGCCGGCGCCGGGCCGGCCGAGCGGGTGCGCCGGTGCGCCGTCAAATTCAAAGCTGGCCGCGCCGCGCCCGTCGAGCAGGCGATACGCGCTCTTGTGCACGCGTGCATCGGCGGCCTCCACCAGATAAAGTGACACGCCGGCGGCGGCACCGCGTGCACTGACGATGAGCCAATCAGCCGCATCGCCATGGAGCGCCATGAGTTTGCGTCCACGCAGCTCGCCCGCTTGCACTTGTGCAGCCACCGTGCCATCGATGCCGTCTGACAAATCCTCTACATGCGCCAGGGCGAACTGTCGCCGCCCCGCGCACAAGGCCACCAGGTGTTCACGCGCCGCCGCATCTTCTTTGCACGCGGCGAGGAGCGGTGCACACAGCACAATGCCGGCGAACAGGGGTTCCTGCGCCAGGGTTTCGCCGGCGTAGCGCATCAATGCACCTACAGCAGCCGGGTGGCTGCCGAAGCCGCCTTGATCCTCTGCCAGCGGCAACGCCAGCCATCCCATCGCCGCATAGTCCTGCCAGGCCTCGGGGCTGAACCATGGCGCGGCATGCAGATGCGTGCGGCGTGCCGCGAAATCGTACTTGTCCGCGCCGTAGCGCTGCATGCTCGCTTGCAGCAGCGACAAAGTTTCGTCTTCGATCACGGCGGCATGCATCTACAAGCCCAGCACCGACTTGGCGATGATGTTGCGCTGAATCTCGTTGGAGCCACCGTAAATCGTGGCGGCGCGCCCGTGCAGATGGTCCTTCAGAATGCCGGGCGCGTCGAACTGACCGAGCGCGGGCAGGCGCCCCGCGCCTTCGAGATCGGCAGGATCGTAGGCGATGCCGGCCAGCCCGAGCGCGTCGACCATCGCCTCGGCAATGTCTTGCTGTAGTTCGGAACCGCGAATTTTCATCAGTGAGGCTTCGGCGCCGGGCGCGACGCCTTCCATCGCTTCGGCCACCGCCTGGTGGCAGGTCGACTGCAAGACGAAGTGGCGCAACTGGAGTTCGGCCAGACGCTGCGCGAAGGGCGCATGTTCGGCCAGCGGACGGCCACCGCGCAGCGTTGTCGCGGCCAGGCGCACGAGGCGGCGCAACTGGCGTGTCGAGCGCCCCACCTCGGACACCAGCACGCGCTCATTGGCCAGGAGCACCTTGGCATAGGTCCAGCCGCCGCCTTCCTCGCCGACCAGATTTTCCACCGACACCCGCACTTCGTCGAAGAACACTTCGTTGAGGTCGTGGCACAGATCCATGGTGACGATCGGACGGATCGTCACGCCGGGCGACTTTAGATCGATCAACAGGAAGGAGATGCCCTGTTGCGGCCGTGCTTCGCTGCTGGTGCGCACCAGGCAGAACATCCAGTCGGCCCAGTGCACGTAGGTGGTCCAGATTTTCTGGCCGCTCACCACGTAGTGGTCGCCATGGCGCACCGCGCGGGTGGCAAGGCTGGCCAGATCGGAGCCAGCGCCGGGCTCGGAGTAGCCTTGCGCCCACCAGTCGCAGCTCGCGCGGATGCGCGGCAGAAAGCGCGCCTGCTGCGCCGCCGACCCGAAGGTGTAGAGAATCGGCCCGACATAGTTGATGCCGAAGGGAATCAGCCAGGGCGCCCCGGCCTCGCTGGTTTCCTCTTCAAAGATGAAGCGTTGCAACGGCGTCCAGCCGCAGCCGCCGTACTCGCGCGGCCAGTGGCCGGCCGCCCAGCCTTGCGCATCGAGCAACTTCAGATAGGACAGGTAGTCCTGCTTCTCCAGGAGAAGGTTGTGCATCACCTTGTGCACCAGCGCGGGCGGCAGCTTCTCCTGGCAGAAGCGCCGCACCTCGGCGCGGAATTGGTCAGCGTCAATCTGGCTCATGGCGGTGCTGTGCTCAGTTGGCAAAATTGGCTCAGTTGGCGTCAGTTGGGCACAATGCCGGCGGCCTTGACCAGTTCGGCATTGACGTCGAAATCACGCTTCAAGAATGCATCGAACTCGTCGACCGTCATGATCATGCTGTCCATTACCAGCGTGCTGTACTTTTCGCGCAGTTCCGGACTGCGCAGCGCTTTTGCGCTCTCCTCGTTGAGGCGGTTGACGATGGCGCGCGGCGTCCTGGCCGGCGCGAACATCGCGATCCACACACCGTAGTCGGTATTCGGGAAACCGGCTTCGAGCGTGGTCGGCACATCGGGCAAGGCGGACGAGCGGGTTGTGCTGCTGACGGCGAGCGCAACCAGCCGGTCGGACTTGAGGAAGGGCTGCGCCAGGCCAATCGGACTGTAGTAAAAATCCACCCGTCCGGCGATCACCTCGGTGAGCGCGTCGGCAGACCCCTTGAACGGTATGTGGGTGCCAGTGAAGCCGGCCGACAGGCGCAGGCGCTCGGCGCCCAGATGGGTGGCGCCACCGCTGCCGGCTGAGGCGTAGTTGATCGAGTTCGGTTTCGCCCTGGCGATGCGCACCAGATCGGCCAGGGTGCGCATGCCTTTCGATGGCGCCACCACCAACGCCATCGGTACCCCCGCCAGCGGGATCACACCGGTCACGTCCTTGACCGGGTCGTAGTTGAGGTTGCGATAAGTGAAGGGCGTGACGGTGTGCGAATTCGAATGCACCATGATCGTGTGACCGTCCGGTTCGGCGTGCGCCAGCGCGGCGCTGCCGATGGTGCCGCCGGCGCCGGGCCGGTTCTCGATG
>JAYVST010000240.1:0-7829 GCA_043775255.1 Burkholderiales bacterium | reverse complement strand
TGCGCCATGATGCGCAATTCGATCTGCGAATAGTCGGCCGACATGATTACGCTGCCCGGCGGGGCAATGAAGGCTTCGCGGATGCGCCGTCCTGCGGCGGTGCGGATCGGGATGTTCTGCAGGTTCGGGTCGTTCGACGAGAGCCTGCCTGTCACCGCCACCGCCTGGGCGTAGTTGGTGTGCACCCGGCCGGTGGCCTGGTTGACCATGCGCGGCAGTTTGTCGGTGTACGTGCTCTTGAGCTTGGAGATGCTGCGATAGTCGAGCAACACCTTCGGCAAGGGATAGTCCTCGGCCAGCTTTTGCAGCACCTCCTCATCGGTCGATGGCGCGCCCGACGGCGTTTTCTTGATCACGGGCAGCTTCATGCGTTCGAAAAAAATCTCGCCGATCTGCTTGGGACTGCCGAGATTGAAAGGTTGGCCTGCCAATTCGTAGGCTTTGCGTTCAAGCTCGATCATCGTCACGCCGAGTTCGTTACCCTGCTTTTCGAGCAGGCCGGCATCGATCAGCACACCGGTACGTTCCATCTTCATCAGCACCCTCGACACTGGCATCTCAAGGTCGTAGATGAACCTGAGCTTAGGGTCGGCTTGCACCTGCGGCCAAAGGGTCTGATGCAGTTGCAGCGTAACTTCGGAATCTTCGCTTGAGTACTCGGCCGCCTTTTCGATCGCCACCTGTTCGAACCCGATCTGCCCTGCGCCCTTGCCGGCGACGTCCTCGAATTTGATTGTGGTGCGCCCGAGATGGCGCGTGGCGAGCGAATCCATGTCATGGCTCCTGTGCGACTCGATCACATAGCTTTGCAGGAGCGTGTCATGGGAGATGCCGGCCAGCGCGATGCCATGGTTGGCGAAGATGTGCGCGTCGTACTTGAGGTTCTGGCCGACTTTCCGGTGCGCGGGACTCTCCAGCCAAGGCTTGAGAAGCCCCAAGGCGAAATCGAACGGCAACTGTCCTTCGGCATCCGGCCCTGCGTGGGCCAGCGGCAGGTAGGCGCCCTTGTAAGGCTCGAGCGCGAAGGAGACGCCGACGATGCGCGAGCGCATTGGATCCAGCCCTGTGGTTTCGGTGTCGACCGCCGTCAGATCGGCTGCTTCCAGGCGCGCGATCCATTCGCGCAGGTGAGCCTCGGTACGAATGGTTTCGTAGTGTTTCGGCTGCTCACCCGGCAGTTCGCGTTGCTTCGCTTGCAGTGGCGCGACAGTCGCGTCAGTCGCGATAGTCGTGGCAGTCGTGGCACCCGCAGCATCAAGGCCGGCCAGCGCGCCGGAATCGAGTTCGCGCAGCCAGGTGCGAAAGCCGTAACGCGCATACATCTCGCGCAGTCTTTCATGGTCGACCGGCGCGGGCTTGAGCGCTTCGAGCGCAAGTCCTTCAATGTCGCACTTGACCGTAACCAAGAACCGGCCGGTCGGCAACCAGTCAAGCGCGCGGCGCAGGTTCTCGCCGGCGACCCCCTTGATCTCCGTCGCATGCGTCATCACGCCTTCGAGCGACCCGAACTCGGCGATCCATTTCGCCGCCGTTTTGGGGCCGACTTTTTCGACTCCTGGGACGTTATCGACGCTGTCGCCCATCAAGGTGAGGTAATCGACGATACGCTCCGGCGGCACGCCGAACTTGGCCTTTACGCCTTCCGGATCCAAGCGCTCATTGTTCATGGTGTTGATGAGCGTCACGTGCGGGCCCACCAGTTGCGCCAGGTCCTTGTCGCCGGTGGAAATCACCGTCTCGACGCCGGCCAGGGCGGCGATGCGCGCCAGCGTGCCGATCACGTCATCAGCCTCGACGCCTCCAAGCATCAGCAACGGCCAACCCAGCGCGCGCACCAGATCGTGGATCGGCTCGATCTGCCGCACCAGGTCGTCAGGCATGGGCGCGCGCTGCGCCTTGTACTCGGCGTAGATGTCGTCGCGAAAGGTCCGTCCCTTGGCGTCGAACACGCAAGCGCAATAGTCGGCTGCATACTCGGCGCGCAGTTTCTTGAGCATGCTGACCATGCCGTGCATGGCGCCGGTGGGAAGGCCGTCGGCGCTACGCAGGTCGGGCAAGGCATGGAAGGCACGATACAGGTACGACGAACCGTCGACCATCAGCAGTTTGGGCATCCGGGCTTTCTTCCGCTCCCGGTTAGAGTTTGAGGCCTTGCGCAGCGGATCGCGACAACGCGGGCAGGCTTGTGTCGCGCGCCGGGCGGCGCCTCAATCCAACGGGAATTTTCGACTATGGCTGTGAAAGTCAATCGCGCCGATCTGGCCGCAGAAAACTCGGCGCGCGAAGCGTGGCGCCTGTTCGGAATTATGTCAGAGTTCATCAAGGCCACCGAACGGGAAGGACTGCAATTTCTCTAGCTTCCTGTCGCTTGCTACAATCGAGGTCATGAAAGCGAAATTCTTCTCGGCGATCGTATCTGCTCTGGTCATGGCCGGAGCGCAAGCTCAACAAAGCGGCCAGGCAGGAAAACTGGAACCGCTCCCCGATGTTCCTGCTCCGCCGCGCATGGCGATCGACCCTGCACTGGAACCGGAGATCAGGATTCTGCAGCGCGGCGGCGACAAGATCGAAGAATTCCGTGTCCGCGGCCGTCTCTACATGGTGCGCGTCACTCCGCCTGGGGGCACGCCCTATTTGCTGATCGACCAGAAAGGCGATGGCCAGTTCTCCTCGCCATCGCAAGGGCCGGCAGATGCACACAACCTGAGCGTTCCGATGTGGGTGATCGGAACCTTCTGAGATCTCGCCCACAGCAAGAGCACTTCACTTCGCACGGGCCCATGGCCGTTTTCACCAATGTCACGCCCGATGAGCTGGCGCCCTGGCTGGCCGGTTTCGATCTCGGCCGCCTCGTGCGGGTCGAAGGCATCGCCTCCGGTATTGAAAACAGCAACTTTTTTCTCTCCACCCGCGCCGGCGACTTCGTCCTGACCATCTTCGAGAAGTTGACACCGGCGGAATTGCCTTTTTATCTTGATCTCACCGCTCACCTGGCGGCTGGCGGTATTCCTTGCCCCGGGCCGATCGCCGATCGCAACGGACGCAATTTCAGCCAACTCAAGGGAAAGCCGGCGGCGATCGTGCGCCGCCTCGCGGGCCGCTCACACATGAGCCCCTCCGCAGTCGACCGCGCGCAGGTGGCCGCCATGCTCGCGCGCCTGCATCTGGCCGGCGCCGACTTCGCCGGTTACCAGGACAATCCCCGCGGCCCGCACTGGTGGACCATGACGGCGCCGCGGGTTCGCGGCTTTCTTGACCCCGCCGATATGGATCTGCTGGACAGCGAACTCGCATTCCAGTCCAGTCACCGCCATGACAGCCTGCCGCGCGGGCCGATTCACGCCGATCTGTTTCGCGACAATGTTTTGTTCGATGGCGCTGAGCTCGGTGGATTCATCGATTTCTATTTCGCCGGGTTCGATTGCCTGCTGTTCGACGTGGCCGTATGTGTCAACGACTGGTGCATCGAACGCACGGGCGCAGAAGCCGGCGCGCTGGTCCCGGCCGAGGTGGCCGGATTCCTGCGCGCCTACGACGCGATCCGACCGTTCACCCGACATGAACTGGACGCTTGGGACGTGATGCTGCGCGCCGCCGCCCTGCGCTTCTGGCTCTCGCGCCTGTATGACCTGCACCTGCCGCGCAGCGGGCAGTTGATCACACCGCATGACCCGGCCCACTTTCAGCGGATTCTCGCGCTAAGGCGCGCGTGTTCCGCGCCCTGGCTAAACTGACGCACAACTGACGCACAACGGGATCGCAACGCATGTCCATCGCATCGCCGGCCACCGGGAACTCGCACCTTGTTTGGCGCAACTGCCGCCTGGGACAACAGTGGAAGTAAAAACCGTACCGGCCATGCATGGCGCCCTCTGGGTCGCCCATGGTTACCGCCTTTTCAGAGCCTATCCATTCGCGTGGCTCGCGCTGTGCCCGGCAGTCTGGGTGGCGCTGTTCGCGATCATGTTCATCCCCTTCGTGGGACCGGTGATCGGATTGGTCCTGATGCCGGGAATCACCGCCGGCCTGATGCTGGCAGCTTCCGAAGCGCAGCGCACACGCGCGCCGGCCCCGGCCCTGGTGGTCGCGCCAATGCGGGAGAAGCCGCGCTATTTCCTGCAACTCGGCTTTGCCTACGCTGCCGCAGTGTTTCTGGTGATGGTGATCGGCTTCTGGCTGGCGGGGCCGAAGGGCGAGCCTTCTCCCGGCATGACCAATCCACTTGGCTCGCTGCGTACACTGATGCTCGCTCTGCCCTTGTACGTGCCGATCCTGCTGGCGTTCTGGTTTGCCCCGGCACTGATTCATTGGCACGCAATGAAGCCGGGCAAGGCCGTTTTCTTCAGCCTGATCGCAGCCTGGCGCAACCTGCGCGCTTTCCTGGTGTACGGTGCGATCTGGGTGCTACTGCAGATCGTCCTGCCGCTGCCGGTATCAAGGCTGCTGAAAATGCTGCTGCCGGCCGATCTTGCCAATTTCATCCTGGCGCTCGTATTCGTGCCCTATGGACTGATCGTCGCCTGCACGTTCGTCTGCTCCTATTATTCGAGCTACGTGGCGCTGTTCCCGGAACGGCGTGACAAACCAGCGCCCCCGAAACCGACGGCTTGAAGCCCCAGGCGTCAAACTGGATCGAGCTTCGCGTAGGCCAGTGCCAGCCACTTGATCCCATTGCGGCCGAAGTTGACCTGCACCCGCGCGTCCTGGCCGGAACCTTCGGAATTGACGATTACGCCGGCGCCGAACTTGACGTGCGCCACGTTCTGGCCGATGCGGTAGCTGAACTCGCCCGCGACACTGGCCTTCGCATACGCCGGGCGAGCAACTGCGGCGAAGTCGTCGTCGCCGTGCCACAGGTTGCCGCGTGCAGCTGATATTCGTGGCGTAAGCCATTTGAGCAGCGCGTCGGGCAACTCGTCGAAAAAGCGCGACTTCATGTTGTAGCGGGTCTGGCCGTGCAGCATGCGGGTCTGCGCGAACGACAGGTATAGCCGCAGGCGCGCGCGGGTGATGGCCACATACATCAGGCGGCGCTCTTCGTCGAGACCGGCCTTTTCCATGATGGAATTTTCGTGCGGAAACAAGCCGTCTTCCAGGCCGGTAATGAAGACCTGATTGAATTCAAGCCCCTTGGCCGAATGCACGGTCATCAGCTGCACCGCGTCCTGGCCTTCCTGCGCCTGGTTGTCGCCGGACTCGAGCGCCGCATGGGTCAAGAACGCGCTCAGGCTGTCCTCGTCCTCTTCGGTGAAGTTGGCGGCCGCATTCATCAGTTCGTCGAGATTCTCCAGCCGTTCACGGCCTTCGCGGTCGTTCTTGTAGTGCGCACGCAGGCCGGAGTGTTCCAGGACGTGGTCGATCGCTTCGGGCAACGGAAGGCCGCGTACGGCCTCGCGCATGATGTCGATGAGTGTGTTGAATGCGCCCAGCGAAGCGCCGGCTTTTCCTGACAGCAGCGGCACTGCACGATAGAGCGAGATGCCGGCAGGATTGGCCATATCGCGCCGCCCGGCGGCATCGCCCAATTGCTCCAACGACCGTGCCCCGATGCCGCGGGTGGGAAAATTGACCACGCGAGCATAGGAGGTGTCGTCGTCCGGATTGGCAAGCAGGCGCAGATAGGCGATCGCATGCTTGACTTCCGCGCGTTCAAAGAAGCGCAGGCCGCCATAGACCTTGTAGGGAATGCCTTCGGCAAACAGCATCTGCTCAATCACGCGCGACTGGGCGTTGGAGCGGTAGAGAACGGCGATTTCACTGCGCCGGCCGCCTTCGCCGACCAGGGCTTTCACTTCCGTGACCAGCCAACGCCCTTCGTCCAGATCGGTCTGCGCCTCGAATACCCGCACCGGTTCACCGTGGCCGGCATCGGTCCAGAGATTTTTCCCCAGGCGTTGCCCATTGTTCTTGATCAATGCGTTGGCGGTGTCTAAGATGTTGCCGTGCGAGCGGTAGTTCTGCTCCAGCTTGATCAGGTTCTGCACATGGAAGTCACGCTCGAAATCGAGCATGTTGCCGACCCGCGCGCCACGGAAGGCATAAATCGACTGGTCGTCGTCGCCCACCGCGAATACCGCGCTAGGTGCGCCGGTGCCGGCCCCGCCCAGGAGTTTGAGCCACTTGTACTGCAGTTCGTTGGTGTCCTGGAATTCGTCCACCAGAATATGCTTGAAGCGGGTGTGATAGTGCTCGCGCAGTATCTCGTTTTTCGACAACACCTCGTATGTGCGCAGCAGCAACTCGGCGAAATCGACCACACCTTCGCGCTGGCACTGTGCCTCATAGGCCGCGTACAAATCGATGAAGCGGCGATTGTGGTCATCGTTGGCCACCACGTCTTTCGGGCGCAGGCCCGCCTCCTTGGAGCCGTTGATGAACCACATCACGTTCTTGGCAGGGAATTTTTCGTCATCGACATTGAGCGCCTTCAGGAGGCGTTTGATCGCGGACATCTGATCGGCCGAATCGAGTATCTGGAACAGCGCCGGCAAGCCCGCTTCGCGGTGGTGCGCGCGCAGAAAGCGGTTGGCCAGTCCGTGGAACGTACCGGCCCACATGCCGCGCAGGTTCACCGGCAGCATGGCCGATAGCCGATGCAGCATCTCGCGTGCGGCCTTGTTGGTGAACGTTACGGCGAGAATGTTCGCCGTGCTCACCTGGCCGGTCTGCACCAGCCAAGCGATGCGGGTGGTGAGTACCCTTGTCTTACCGGAGCCGGCGCCGGCCAGGATGAGCGCCGATCGATCCGGCAGTGTCACGGCCGCAAACTGTGCCGGATTGAGATTTTCAAGCAGCTTCGACATTGCGGCCCGGTGGCGGTTGCCTCATGAACCGGGGCGCTTGACGCGAGGCCGCCGCAGAGGTGCAGGTTAAAATCACGAAGCGTTCAATTATAGCGATCGGACTCTGACGACTATGCATGACATCCTGATTCGAAACGCCCGTTTGTTCAATGGCAGCGGCGCGCCATCCACGTTCGGCAACCTCGCCGTGGAAAACGGCCGCATTGTGGCGATCGGCGCTGTGGCCGGACCGGCGCGGGAAAACATCGATGCCGACGGTCTGGCCCTGATGCCCGGCATCATCGACAACCACACCCACTACGACGCGCAGATCACCTGGGACAACTCGCTATGCCCATCGCCGGCGCTGGGCGTGACCAGCGCCATTATCGGCAACTGCGGCTTCACCATCGCGCCGTGCCGCCCGGCCGACCGCGAACTGGTCATGCGCAACCTGACCCAGGTCGAAGGTATGTCGCTTGACGTCCTGCGTCAGGGCATTGACTGGAATTTCGAAAGCATTCCCGAGTACATGGACGCGCTCGAGCGCCGCGGCGCGGCCCTCAACGTCGCCGCGTTTGCCGGGCATTCGTCCCTGCGCACCTGGGTCATGGGTGAGGATGCACCGCGCCGCGCGGCAAGCACAGCGGAGGTAGCGGAAATGCGGCGCCTGTTGCTCCAGGCGATGGACGCGGGCGCGATCGGCTTCGCCACCAGCACCTCGCCTGCACACAATGGCGAGGGCGGCATCCCGATGCCGTCGCGCATGGCCGATGATGAAGAGTTGCGCACGCTGGTCGCATCCCTGCGTCAGGCTGGCCGCGGCGCGTTCATGCTGACCAAGGGCGGGCACACGACGATCGAGTTTCTCGAGGAGCTATCGGCGCTCTCCGGGCGTCCGGTGATTATCGCCGCCCTCCTGCACAACAAGACCAATCCGCAGGCGGTGTTCAATGAACTCGACGCTATCGCCGCAGCCAACAGCCGCGGCCATCCGCTTCTGGGCGCGGTGTCATGTTGCCCGCTCACCATGGACTTCACGCTGCA
>JAYVST010000239.1:0-2971 GCA_043775255.1 Burkholderiales bacterium | reverse complement strand
ACTCAAGGACCTCGGACTGCGCCTGTCGATCGACGACTTCGGTGTCGGCTATTCCTCGCTGTCCTACCTGCGCCGCCTCCCGATCGACGAACTGAAAATCGACAAGTCCTTCATCGACGAGGTCGAGACCAGCGCCGACAGCGCCGCGATCGTGGTGGCGATTATCGCGATGGCCAAGAGCCTGGGGCTGACCGTGGTTGCCGAGGGCGTGGAAACCCGCGGCCAGCTGGCCTTCCTGCGCGAGCGCAATTGCGACGCCTGCCAGGGCTACCTGTTCAGCAAACCGTTGCCGGCCGACGAGTTCGCCCGCGTCTGGCTGGGCGATACGCGCGCGCCGGAAGAACGCTTGGAGATCAGTTTCGCGAGTGTCTGAAGGCCGGGCCCCTGCAGGGAAGATTTTCGCTTGCGACACCCCAGGTCCGACAGCCCGCTAGAAAAACAGCCGGACCCCGGCCATGGAAATCGCCGGGATATAGGTGATCAGCCCGAGGGCGGCCAGGTAGATGAAGATGAACGGCACGATGCCGCGGTAAATCACCGGCAGCTTCAGGTTCAGCACCGATTGCGCCACGAAGATGTTGATGCCGAAGGGCGGGTGGAACAATCCGATGGCGAGATTGACGGTCAAGATGATGCCGAAGTGCACCGTGTTGATGCCCGCCGCGCTGACCACCGGGATCAGGAGCGGGGTCAGGATCAGGATCGCCGACAGCGGGTCGATGAAGCAACCGACCACCAGCAGCAGCACATTGAGGGCAAGCAGGATCATCCATGGCGCAAGCTGCATCGCCTCGATCCAGCGGACCAGCGTCGCCGGCACCTGATTGACCGTCAGGAGCCAGGCGAAGACACTCGCACAGGCGACCACGATCAGAATCTGCGAGGTGAAGAACACCGTCGTGCCGGCGGCGTCGAGTATTTCCTTCCAGGTGATTTCGCGATACACCAGGCGCGTCACCAGCGCGGCGTAGACGCAGGCCACCGCCGCCGCCTCGGTCGGTGAAAACACGCCGCCATAGATGCCGCCTAAGATGATCACCGGCGCGCCGAGCGCCCAGACACCACGCCGCAACGCGCTGAGGAAGCGCGCGAGACTGAAAGCCGGCCCCCCGGCAATGCCTGCCTTTCGTGCGTACCACATCACATACAAGGTCAGCATGGCGGCGATCAGGATGCCCGGAAAGATGCCTGCCGCATACAGCCGGGGCACCGACTCCTGCGCGGCGACCCCGTAGATGATCATCGGGACGCTGGGCGGAATGATGATGTCGATCGCGCCGACGGCGGTGATGAGCCCGGCGGCGAAATGCTCCGGGTAACGCTCGCGCTGCATGGCCGGCACCATGATGCGCCCGACGGTGGCGACGGTGGCGGCGCTCACGCCCGAGATCGCCCCGAAAATCGCCGAGGTGCCCACGGTGGTCACGCCGAGACTGCCGCGCACGTTGCCCACACCGGCCTGCACCACATCGACCAAGCGCTGCGCGACACTGCCGCGCCCCATCAATTCGCCGGCGTAGATGAAGAACGGCACCGCCAGAAGCGCGAATGCGTCGATCGAACCGAAGAGCGTCTGATGCAGTACCGAAAATGGCACGTTCATGAAGAACAGCAGCGCCCCCGCGCAAGCGGTGAGCAGCACCAGATAGATCGGAAAGCCGGCGAACAGCAGCAGGAAGGGCAGGACGCCGAGGACGAAAATCACGCGCCCGGCCCGTCGCTTGAGTCCCTGCGTGCGGGCCGCACCAGACGCCACAACGCAATCAGGGCGATCAGTCCGAATCCCGCCGCGACCGCGCTGTGCGGCAGCTCCATCGGAATGCCGGCGGCGTCGCTCTTGCGACCCATCCGCGCCATTTGCAGACAGTAGTTCAAGGACTGCCAGAACACCAGACCCGCGGTCGCCGCCATCAACGACAATTCGATCGCGCGCAGCGTGGCGCGCACCGGTGGCGGCAGCCGGGTGACCAGCACGTCCATGCGCAGGTGGGCGTCACGCCAGGTCACGGCCACCGCGCCGACAAACGCCATCCACACCATGATGTAGGTCTGCACTTCATCGGCGCCGAAGATCGCGCGGCCGAACGCATAGCGGCCGACCACATTGACGAAATTCAGACAGACCGCGGCGATGAAGATGAGCGCGAGAATGGCGACCAAAGCGCCAATTGCGCGGTCCAACGCCCGCTCGATCATCGCGGGGTCACCGGGTGCGATCCGTGACCCTGATCAATTCTTCGTATTCGGCCTTGACCACCGGGTTTTGCGACAACAAAGTGGCGCCCAGCGCTTTCAATTCGGCCATCATTTTCGCCTGCTCCGCCGCCGGCAGCTTGACTAAGCGCCCGCCGTTGTCGACCCAGCCCTTGTTGGCGCGTTCGACAATGCCGGCGGCCATCTGGAATGCGCCGCGATCGACCGCCGCGCCGGACTCGTCGATCGCCTGCCTGAGCGTTGCGGGCAGTCCGTCGAACCATTTCTTGTTGACGACCACGGTCGAGACGACGATGCCGGGATGGATTTCGGTCACCGCTTTGGCGGCATCGAAAAACTTCATCGCCGTCAAGACCGGTATGCCGGCTAAGAGGCCGTCGATATTGCCGCTTTGCAAGGCCGGCAACACCTCGTTCAACGCCATCGGCACCGGCGCGGCGCCGAGCGCTTTCATCGGCTCGATCTGCAAAGGCGTGGCGAACACGCGGATCTTCTGGCCCTTGAAATCGGCCAGTGACAGGATCGGCTTTTTCGACACCACCACCACAGGGCTGTTGTAAAAAATGCCGATGCCGTGGACGCCCTTGGAATCCCCCGTGGCCAGGGCGCGCTTTCTGAATTCGGCGTCGGCAAGCGAGCGCCCCAGATGCTCGGGTGACTGGAACACCCCGATGGCATCGAACACCTGATAACGCGCTTCGGTGCCGACTAAGAAGGACGTCGGGGTCACGAACGCTTCGATGGACCCCAGCAGAAC
>JAYVST010000238.1:0-7171 GCA_043775255.1 Burkholderiales bacterium | reverse complement strand
CACGCCGGGCGAACTCCCGTTTGGCCCCAATCTTTCCGCGTTCGGTCACACCGGAGCAGGCGGCGCACTCGCCTTCGCCGACCCGGACGCACGCCTCGGATTTGCCTATGCCATGAACCGCTACTACGATGGACCAGCGCCCAATCCGCGCGTCCTGGGCCTGGTGGATGCCGTCTATCATGCGCTCGACCATGGCGCGTAGCGGCGGCAAACGCTAGCCCGGACCGACTCAACCAGCCAGCATGCGCCGCAGTATTTCGTTGACCTGCGTCGGATTGGCCTTGCCGCGGCTGGCTTTCATCGCCTGGCCGACCAGCGCATTGAAGGCCTTCTCCTTGCCCGCGCGGAATTCTTCGACCGACTTCGGATTGGCCGCCAGCACTTCGGCGATGATCCGCTCGATCGCGCCGCTGTCGCTGATCTGCCGCAAGCCCTGCGCCTCGATCACGGCGTCGGCCGTCCCGCCTTCGCTCCACAGGGTGGCAAACACCTGCTTGGCGATCTTGCCGGAGATGGTGAGGTCGGCGATGCGCTTCAACAGGTCGCCCAGCATCTGCGGGGTGACCGGCGCGGCGTCTGCGGCCATGTCGGACTCGTGCAGGCGCCCGAGCACATCGCCCATCACCCAGTTGGAAACCAGCTTGGCCTCGCCGCCGAATGCCTTGACGGTAGCCTCGAAATAGTCCGCCAGGGCATGGTTGGCGGTGAGCGTGGCTGCGTCGTAGGCCGGCAACCGATACTGCGCCTCGAACCTTGCGCGCGTCGCCTGCGGCAATTCGGGCATGCTCGCCGCTACGCGCGCGATCGCCGCTGCTGTGATTTCCAACGGCAGCAGGTCGGGGTCGGGGAAGTAGCGATAGTCCATCGCGTCTTCCTTGCTGCGCATCGAGCGGGTCTCGTCGCGGTCCGGATCGTAGAAGCGAGTCTCCTGCACCACCCGACCGCCGTCTTCGATGAGTTCGATCTGGCGCGTGATCTCATGCTCGATGGCGCGCTCGAGAAAGCGGAACGAATTGAGGTTCTTGATCTCGCAGCGGGTGCCGAACTCTTTCTGCCCTATCGGTCGAACCGAGACATTGGCGTCGCAGCGGAACGAGCCTTCCTGCATGTTGCCGTCGCACACGCCCAGCCACACCACCAGCGAATGCAGCGCCTTGGCATAGGCCACCGCCTCGGCCGAAGAGCGCATGACCGGCTCGGTCACGATCTCCAGCAACGGCGTGCCGGCGCGGTTCAGGTCGATCCCTGACATGCCATGGTAGTCCTCATGCAGGGACTTGCCGGCGTCTTCTTCCAGGTGCGCGCGCGTGAGCTGCACGGTTTTGTCGACACCGTCGACATGGACCGTCAGGCTGCCGCCCTGCACTACCGGAATTTCATACTGGCTGATCTGGTAGCCCTTCGGCAGGTCGGGGTAGAAGTAGTTTTTGCGCGCGAAAATCGAGCGTTCCGCGACCTTCGCACCCACCGCCAGACCGAACCTGATCGCGCACTCGACCGCGCCGGCGTTCAACACCGGCAGCACACCCGGCAGCGCCAGATCGATGGCACTGGCTTGCACGTTGGGCGCGGCGCCGAACCGGACCGAACTGCCGGAAAAGATTTTCGATTCGGTCGCCAACTGCGCATGGGTTTCCAGCCCGATCACGACTTCCCAGTCCGAACGCATGCCTATTGCCCGCCTTTCAGATAACCAGGCATCAGGTCCGGTCGCACCATGTAGATCTGGTGTCTCACCAGCATCAGCTCGGCGATCGCCGTGCCTATCTTCGCTACCTGATCCGACGGCATTTCGGTGCCGTCCCGCATCTCGCGCGCGGCTTCATCGAGCAGCTTCGAGGCGTCGATCAGCTTGGCGTGAATGTTGTCCAGCCGCGCCACTAGTAACCTCGCCTTGGCGCACTTCTCGCCCTCTCCCTTGAGGGCGGGGTGAGGGTGCACGCAAACGCCGGACCGTTTCTCACCCTCTCCCTAGAGGGAGAGGGCGGGGTAAGGGTGTACGTAAACGCCGGACCATTTCTCACCCTCTCCCTAGAGGGAGAGGGCGGG
This sequence comes from Burkholderiales bacterium, assembly GCA_043775255.1. Classification (GTDB taxonomy): domain Bacteria; phylum Pseudomonadota; class Gammaproteobacteria; order Burkholderiales; family JAEUOS01; genus JAEUOS01. The sequence continues at coordinate 5,122 of JAYVST010000238.1, read as the reverse complement.
GTGAGGGTGCACGCAAACGCCGGACCGCTTCTCACCCTCTCCCTTGAGGGAGAGGGCAGGGTGAGGGTGTACGCGAACGCCGGACCGCTTTGGCGTGAACAGGCATGGTCGCAAGGGCGGAAAACCAGCGCAACATGTGTCATTCGATTCCCCTGGGCATGCGCTTGTGCCAGTCGGTCGCCAGCTGGTAACGGTGCGCTACCCCGAGGAGCCTGGCTTCCTCGAAATAGTTGGCCGTCAATTGCAGTCCCACCGGAAGGTCGCGTTCGCCGAATCCGCAAGGAATGCTCATGCCTGGCAGTCCGGCCAGGCTGCCCGGGATGGTGTAGAGGTCCGAGAGGTACATCTCGACCGGATCGGCGGCCTTTTCGCCGAAGCCGAAGGCCACGCTGGTGGTGACCGGGCTGGCGATAACGTCGCATTCGCGGAATGCGCGCTGGAATTCGTCGGCGATCAGGCGCCGCACCTTCTGCGCCTTGAGGTAGTAGGCGTCGTAGTAGCCGTGCGACAGCACGTAGGCGCCGATCAGGATGCGTCGTTTCGGCTCCGGGCCGAAGCCTTCGGCGCGCGACTTCTTGATCATCGATTCGAGGTCGGTGAAGTCGCGTGCGCGGTGCCCATAGCGCACGCCGTCAAAGCGCGACAGGTTGCTGGAACATTCTGCCGGGGCGATGACGTAGTACACCGGAATGCCGAGTTCGGCATTGGGCAGCGAAATCTCGACCAGCTTCGCGCCCAATTTTTCGTATTCGGCAAGCGCGGCGCGCACCGCTGCCTCGACGTCGGGCCTCAAGCCCTTGCCGAAAAACTCTTTCGGCAGACCGATGCGCAGCCCCTTGATCGGGGTTGCGAGCTCGCGCGTGTAGTCCTCGTCGGCGCGTTCGACGCTGGTGGAATCCTTGGGGTCGAAGCCCAGCATGGCGTTGAAGATCAGCGCGGCGTCCTCGGCCGATTGCGTCATGATGCCCGCCTGGTCCAGGCTGGAGGCGAAGGCGATCATGCCCCAGCGCGAGGCACGCCCGTAGGTCGGCTTGATGCCGGTGATGCCGGAGAACGACGCCGGTTCGCGGATCGAGCCGCCGGTGTCGGTGGCAGTCGCCGCCGGCGCCAGGCGCGCCGCCACCGCAGTGGCCGAACCGCCCGAACTGCCGCCGGGCACGGCGCGCGCGTCCCACGGATTGGCCACATTGCCGTAGGCGCTGTTCTCGTTGGAAGATCCCATCGCGAACTCGTCGCAATTGACCTTGCCCAGCGTGACCATGCCGGCACGCGCCATGTTCTCGACCACCGTGGCGTCGAACGGGCTCATGTAGCCCGTGAGCATTTTCGAGGCGGCTGTGGAGGCGAAATCGCGGGTGACGAAAATGTCCTTGTGCGCCACCGGCACGCCGGTCAGGGGGGTGGCGGTACCGTCGGCGCGCCGCGCATCGGCCGCGCGCGCCTGCGCTAACGTCACCTCGGGACGGACATCGAGAAACGCGTTGAAGGAACGGAACTTCTCGATCCGCGCGAGGTAAAGTTCGGCCAGTTCAAGCGCCGATACCTGCTTCGCGGCCAATGCGCGCGCGAGTTCCGCCACCGATTTTTCGAACATCGGGCTACTCGATTACCCGCGGAACGAGAAACAGGCCGTCCTGCTTATCCGGCGCGTTCTGCATGTTGGCTTCTCGATTGTCGGATTCGGTGACGCGGTCCTCGCGCAGGCGCTGCACGCCGCCGAGCGGGTGCGACATCGGTTCGACGCCTTCGGTGTCGACCTTCGACAACCGTTCGATCATGCCGAAAATGTCATTCAACTGCGCCAGTGTGCCGGCCGCTTCGGCGGCGGAAATCTCGATACGCGCAAGATGCGCGATGCGAGTGACATCGTCTAGGGTCAGTGCCATGGGCTGGAATGGTCCTGCGCCTATCTGGCCGGCCTCGTTTCTTAGGCTGGTCCGGCAGTCGCAAACGCGGGGGAATGCATTGAATTATAAGGTAGAATTTGCGGTTATCTTGTGCAGTCACAGGCGCGCGGGCATGCCTTCACCACCAAGCCGGCTATCGCGGACCTGAGCAAAGCGAAAGTCCTTCATGTTCGGTTTTTTGCGCAGTTATTTCTCCAACGATCTCGCCATCGACCTGGGTACCGCCAACACCCTGATCTACGTGCGTGGCAAGGGCATCGTCCTTGACGAACCTTCGGTGGTGGCGATCCGCCAGGAAGGCGGCCCGTCCGGCAAGAAGACCATCCAGGCGGTGGGCAAGGAAGCCAAGCTGATGCTGGGCAAGACACCGGGCAACATCACCGCCATCCGCCCGATGAAGGACGGCGTCATCGCCGACTTCACCGTCACCGAGCAGATGTTGAAGCAGTTCATCAAGAAAGTGCACGAGTCGCGCCTGTTGTCGCCATCGCCGCGCATCATCATCTGCGTGCCGTGCGGGTCGACCCAGGTCGAGCGCCGCGCCATCCGCGAGTCGGCCTTGGGCGCCGGTGCGTCGCAGGTCTACCTGATCGAGGAGCCAATGGCGGCCGCCATCGGCGCCGAGCTTCCGGTTTCGGAGGCCACCGGTTCGATGGTGGTCGACATCGGCGGCGGCACCACCGAGGTGGGCGTGATCTCGCTCGGCGGCATGGTCTACGCGGGCAGCGTGCGGGTGGGCGGCGACAAGTTCGACGAAGCCATCATCAACTACATTCGCCGCAACTACGGCATGCTGATCGGCGAGACCACCGCCGAGACCATCAAGAAACGCATCGGCTCGGCCTTTCCCGGCTCCGAGGTCAAGGAGATGGAGGTCAAGGGGCGTAACCTGGCCGAGGGCATTCCGCGCTCCTTCACCATCTCCTCAAACGAAATTCTCGAAGCGCTCACCGATCCGCTCAATTCGATCGTGTCGGCGGTCAAATCGGCGCTCGAGCAGACCCCGCCCGAACTTGGCGCCGACATCGCCGAGAAGGGGATGGTGCTCACCGGCGGCGGCGCGCTCCTGCGCGATCTTGACCGGCTTTTGATGGAAGAAACCGGTCTGCCGGTGATCGTCGCCGAAGATCCGCTCACCTGCGTGGTGCGCGGCTCCGGCATCGCGCTTGAGCGGATGGAGAAACTGGGCTCGATCTTCACCTACGATTAGTCGGGCCGGCAAAAGTGAAACCCCGCTTTTGCCTTTTCTCGCCCGGTTCGAAATCACGGGCGCAGCCGGATGACCTGCCGCCGACAAAGCAACCCAACGGCCGCCTCCTTGAAGTGCCGCTGTAGGTCGGCAGTGAGCCGATCCACCATCCGACGGGCCAATGGAATACACGCCGCCGCCGTTTTTCAAGCAGGGGCCGTCCGCGCTAGCGCGCCTGGCGATCTTCGCCCTGATGTCGATTGCGCTCTTGGTCATGGACGCCCGCTTCAAGTTGCTGGAGAAGGTGCGCTTCGCGGTCGCTTCGGTGCTCTACCCGTTGCAACTGGCCGCGCGTGCGCCAGGCGATATCGCTTCCAATCTTTCCGGCCATTTCACGCGCCAGCAAACCCTGTTGAGCGAGAACAGCCGGCTCGAGCGGGAAAGACTGGAGGCGGCCAAAGGCCTGTTACGCGCGGCGCAACTGGAAACCGAGAACGCCAACCTGCGCGGCCTGATGGCGATGCGTGGACGCCTGCCGGTGGTTGCGGTCGCTGCCGAAATGCTCTACGACGCGCGCGATCCCTTCACGCGCAAGGTGGTGATCGACAAGGGCGCATTGGCCGGGGTCAAGGCCGGCCTGGTGGTGGTTGACGCCGTCGGCGTCATGGGTCAGGTCACGCGCGCCTTCCCGGCCGCGGCCGAGGTGTCCCTGTTGACCGACCGCGATCAGGCGATCCCGGTGCAAGTGGTACGCAACGGTCTGCGCGCGGTTGCCTACGGCACGCCCGGCGGGCCCGACGCCGGCAACATGGAACTGAAGTTTCTCGCCGCCAATGCCGATGTGCGACAGGGCGACGTGCTCACCACCTCAGGTCTTGATGGCATCTACCTGCCCGGCTTGCCGGTGGCCACGGTGTTGCGCATCGAGCGCGAGGCCGGCTATGCGTTTGCCCGGATCATCTGCAAGCCGGCAGCCGGCATCGATCGCTTCGGGCAGGTGCTGGTTTTGACCACCGAAAAAGTGCAGGCGCCGCCTCCCGCGCCCGAAGTCGAGGAAAAGCCGGCCAAGGGCAAGCGCAAGAAGCTGCGTGCCGATGCTGCGGAAAAAGAGGCGCAGGCGGCGGCTTCGGCCAGTCCTGCCGCAGGGGCGTCCGCCAACCAGGCGCCGGGCGCGCTGCCGGCGAAACAGTAGCCGCCATGCCTGCGCCGAGTCAGCCGCAACACTACATCCTGCTACCGGTCAATCCGTGGTTCATCGGATTCACGCTGGTGCTTTCGTTGATGCTCAACCTGCTGCCCCTGCCGCGCGGCGGATTCGCCTTGCTGGTGCCGGACTGGGTCGCGCTGACACTGGTTTTCTGGAGCATTCATCAGCCGCGCCGGGTCGGACTGACCCTGGCCTGGATCCTCGGCCTGATCATGGATGTCAACAATGCCAGCCTGCTGGGCGAGCATGCGCTGGCCTATTCGATTCTCTCGTATGCCGCCATCACCATGCACCGCCGCGTCCTCTGGTTCGGCTTGTCCGGCCAGATCGTGCATGTGTTGCCGCTTCTCCTGGCGGCACAGGTCGTGGCGGTCCTGATCCGGCTGGTGGTCGGCGGCGCCTTTCCAGGCCTGCTGTATTTCGGCGCCAGCCTGGTAGCGACGTTGCTATGGCCGGTGATCAGCTTCCTGTATCTGGCGCCGCAACGACGCGCGGCCGACAAGGACGAAAACCGGCCGATCTAACCCTTCTAACGGTCCCTCCGGGACCCGCTGCCAGCCTGTCGGGCGGCTGACCCGCGGCCGGCTCCACACAGCAACCGTCCCAACGCAGCAACCGTCCCAACACAGCAGACGTCCCAACACAGCAACCGTCCCAACACAGCGGCCGTCCCAACACAGCGGCCGGTCCGACGCGGCCGGTTCGTCGTCACGCCTCGCCGAGAATTTGCCTGGCTGCCCGCAGCCCGGACCACCAGGCGCCATGCACGCTCGCCGGATCGTAGCGATGAGTAGCCTCTCCGGCGAAGAAAAGCGTGTT
>JAYVST010000237.1:0-2014 GCA_043775255.1 Burkholderiales bacterium | reverse complement strand
CCGGCCTGTTGTTGGCCGCGTGCCCGGATTTTGTCGGCATGTTCGCTACGGGCCGCAAAAGTTCCAGTACACCGGCGCATGTCCGCGCAGATCGAGGTGCTCCGGCAGGCGAAAATGGGCGATCGAATCGCCGCCGAGACAGCCGAGATACACGGTCTTTAGATCAGGGCCGCCGAAGGCAACGCTGGAAATGTTCTTCAGGGCGGTCGTATGGGGGCGGTCCATGTGCGCACGTCCGAGTTCCGCCTTGGCATAGGCTGCTTCGACCCAATCGACGTAGTCGGTATCGCCGTCCTGCAGGATTAACTGCTGTGCACCGTCGGGCGCGACGCGTATCAACTGGTTGCCGATCACGCAGGTGACCCAGATGCCGCCCTGTGAATCGAACGCGAATCCGTCCGGAAAGGCGCCGTGGCCGAAGGTCGTGAACACTTCCTTCGCGCCTAAGCCGCCGTCGGCGTGGAGCCGATAGCGTGACATCTTCTTGTGATAGGTCTCGTTCACGTACAGCCAGCAGCCATCCGGAGAAACCAGCGCCTCGTTGGTGAAGCCGATACCGTCGGCGACGATACGCGCACCCTTCTCATCTTGAAGCACGATGAAGCCGTCCGCCACCCGGTCGGTGTAGCCCAGCGAACGTGGCTTCAGGCGGGTGGAAACGGTGAGCCACATCCGCCCCTGCGCATCTTCAGCAACGAAATTCGAAGGCGGCAGATCGATCCCGTCCACGCGGGTGAGAACTTCGCGCACGGCGCCGTCGCGCGCAAGCTCATACACCCCGCCCAGGTTCTCGCCCAGATCGGCCAGCAGGAAGTTGCCGTTGCGGCGCAGGGCAATGCCGTTCGGACGTGTGGGACGGTTGCCGCCGGCGGCCTGCGGAAGCCGCCCCGAATAGAGCATTTGTGTGCCGTCGGGTTGGATATGCGCCACGCCGCCGCGCCAGTCGGATGTGAACAAATCGCCCGTTGCGGTAGCCAGCACGCATTCCGGGCGGACCAAGCCGCTGCCTCTCCAGGAAAGGGCGGTCACCGAAACGGTGGCAAGCGGGGTGAACGGCGCAGCGGACATGAGGACGAATCCGGGTAAATCCAAAATCAGGGGATGCGTTAATGTATGCGTTAACGCGCGCGCCAGTCAAGTGCCGCGAATCTCCGGGAATTTCCGCGCGTTTCCGCGAATTTCCGACCCACACCGAGAATCGGCGCGCTGGCAAGCGCACGCGTAGGCGCGACCGACTTGCCTACGAGGAGAGCCTCATCCAGCCGAGCCCGTCGCTGGTCTTGCCTTTGGGCCTGTATTCGCCCGAAACCCAGCCGTCGTAACCGAGTTCATCGATCAGCTTGAACAGGTAAGGGTGGTTGATTTCGCCGATGTCGGGTTCGTGCCGATCGGGCACGCCGGCGATCTGAATGTGGCCTACCCCGTTAAAAAAGTGCCTGAACTTCCATGCCAGATCGCCTTCGACGATCTGGCAATGGTAGAAGTCCATTTGCACCATCACCTTCACGGCGCCGACGATGTCGGCCACGTCCTTGCAGATCGCGTGCGCTTCATCTTGCCGGTTCAGGAAGAAGCCGGGAATGTCGCGCGTGTTGATCGGCTCGATCACGAGGACCAGGTCGCGCGCGCCGATCTGCTGCGCCGCCCAGGCCAGATTCTTCACATAGGTCGCGCGGTGCTCCTCACGCGTCTTGCCCGGCTGCATCAACCCGGCCATCACGTGCAGGCGCTGGTTGCCGAGCACATCGACATACGTCAGCGCTTTCTCGAACGCACTGCGGAATTCCTCCGCGCGGCCAGGCAAGGAACCCATGCCCCGCTCGCCTTTGGTCCAATCGCCCGGCGGACAGTTGAAAAGCGCGAGGGCGAGCTTGTGTTCATCTAAGCGCGCCTTGATGTCGGCGGCGGGAAACTCGTAGGGAAAAAGGAATTCGACGCCCTTGAATCCGTCTTTGGCGGCCGCGCCGAAGCGGTCGAGGAACGCGTGTTCCTGATACATCATGGAGAGATTGGC
>JAYVST010000236.1:0-2331 GCA_043775255.1 Burkholderiales bacterium | reverse complement strand
TCTTCGCGTGCGAGCGTCGGCAGCGCCATGAACAGCGCCAGCGCATATACGGTGCTGCGTGCAAGTCTTGACATGGTCGCGAAGCAAATCGATGAACGGGGCGCAGAGTATAGCGACAAGATCGGGGGCCTCATGCGGTTTTCAAGCGCCAACCGGGGTCTCAAAACATTTCGAAATACTCTTGCTGCTCCCATTCAGACACCTCGGCCTCGAAGCGCGCGATTTCCGCTTCCTTCAGGCGGCAGAAGTAGTCGACGAAGCCTTCGCCCAAGCCGGCGGCGAGTACTGCGTCGCCGCGCAGGCCGGCGAGCGCCTCAGCGAGCGAGCGCGGCAGCGCGGGCGCCACCGTTTCGTAGGGCGCATCCGCGTGCGGCCCGGGGTCTAAGCGTTGCGACAAGCCATCCATGCCGGCAAGGATTTGCGAAGCGAAATAGAGGTAGGGGTTGGCAGCGGGCTCGCCGATGCGGTTTTCGATACGTGCGGCGGGCCCTTCATGCGGCAACACCCGCAACATGGCCGCGCGATTGTCGCGACTCCAGGTGACCCTGTCGGGGGCCAGCGAATTGGGGCGGAAGCGCCGGTAGCCGTTGATGGTCGGCGCGGCCAATGCCGTGGCGCCGCGCGCGTGGGCCAAAAGCCCGCCCAGCCAGTGTTGTCCGGCGGCCGTCAGTTGCGAGCCGTCGTCCGGATTGGCGAACGCGTTTTGTCCGCTCGCAAGCTCGACTAACGACTGGTGCAAATGCCAGCCGCTGGAAAACACATTGGGCAACCTGGGCCGGCACATGAAGGTGGCGTGATAGCCATGGCGCCGGCATATCTGCTTGACCGCGCCGCGAAACAGGATCATGGCGTCGGCATTGGCGAGATCGGCCTGCGGCCCGAAGGTGAACTCGAACTGGCTCGGCCCGTATTCCACCTCCATCGTGCGCAGTGGCAGGCCCAGACCTTCGATATTCTTGCGCAGCAACTCGGCCACCGGTTCGATCAGGTCGTAGCGCAATTCGGTCAGGTACTGATAGCCGTGCGAAAGCAGTTCCACATCCGGCGGCCGGCCGGGCTGGCCGGCGTCGGCCGGCGCCATGTTGGGCGCGGTGGTGCGAAAGACGTGGAATTCGACTTCGAGCCCGGCCATGAAGGCGTAGCCATGCTCGGCCAGCCGTTCCAGCGCATTGGCGAGCATGCGGCGCGTGCCGAACGGCACCGGCCGGCCATCGTGGAAGTACGGATCGCACAGGATCCAGCCGCTGGCATTTGCCCACAGCAGCACGCGGAAAGTCGTCGGGTCGGGCACGATGAGCATGTCGGCAGCGCCCTGCAACTCGGGTACACCCAAGCCGCCGCCGGCGGTGAAGATCGGATAAGCAGTGCGATGCGCGGTGTCCTTGAGCAGCAGACTCGAGGTCAGGGACACGCCGTCTTCGAGCACCGCGAGCGCTTCGGCGGCCACCAGGGTCTTGCCGCGCGTGATGCCATGCTGGTCGGCGAAGACGAAGCGCACGACTTCTATGCGATCGGCGCGCATGCGCTCGGCCATCGCGCTGGCGGCCTCGTGTTGCGCCTCGTTCCACAGGCCGTGACGGCGTACCAGGCTCATTGCGCCGCCTCCACAGGCAATGATGATTCCTGCGCACCGGCCGCGACCCAGGGCGCGCTCGCGCGCCGTGCGTGCACTGCGGCTACCCAGTAGTCTTGCCACGCGACGCCATGCGCGATGCCGTCGATGGTCGCAGGCCCGGTCAGGCGCGCGGCTTCTGCGGGTGCGGGACGCGCCGGCAGCGCCTCATCGGCGCCCTGTTTCCCGATCGCATCTTCCAGCATGCGCCGATAGCGGATGATGGCGCGGTCGGTGCTGCCGAGATGTTCGCGCGTGCGGTCCTGGATCGGCCCCTGGCCCTCGACCGCCCATTGATCGTGGATATTGATGTCCATGCCCATTCCGGTGTAGGTTTTCGCGCGCTGTTCCATGTTGTCGAAACCGTAGTGGTTGGCGCGGTTCAGGCGCGGCAGGTAGTCCGGCAACGTGGTGGTGGCCAGGCGCTGCGCACGCATCAGCGCGCGGTCCACCGGCGTGGTGAAGCTGGTGAATACGCAATACCAGTAGCAGTGCGTGTCATCGACCGGTACATGCCATTGGGTGATGGTCATCGCGGCGCTCATCGGGATGACGAAGGCCTGCGGGAACAGCAGGTTGGTCACCCGCACGTGGGTCCGCTCAGCGTCGATGCGGCGCAGCGCCGTCAGGCGCAGTCCGTGGTCGGCGGGCTCGACCATGATCTCGGGGCGCACGAATTCGCGCAGCACCCGGGTCATGGGCCAGTCCGAGTCGGACGA
>JAYVST010000235.1:0-5159 GCA_043775255.1 Burkholderiales bacterium | reverse complement strand
TCGGCCAGCCGGGCCCGGCCATGCATCAGGGTCACGCCGGCATTGGCGAGCAGCTTCTCGTAAATGCCTTCAAGGCGCAGAATCTCGCGGTTCTTGGCGGCAATGAGGTCGGGCCAGGAAAACGTGGCAGCCGGCACGGTCCAGCCGTAACCGCGCGCGTCCTCGAAATCCTCGTGAAAGTGGGCGGCGTACACCAGGAGTTTTTTCGGCACGCAGCCGCGGATCACACAGGTCCCACCGGCGCGGTAGGCTTCGGCGACGGCAACCTTGGCGCCGAAGGAGGCCGCCATGCGACTGGCGCGAACGCCGCCGGAGCCGGCGCCGATGACAAAAAAGTCGTAGTCGTAGGTGGTCATGATTGCATGGTTGGAGCCGATAGGTGCGGCGTCTCTGCGACACTATAGATGGACGCATTGTCGCTTGCTTGTGCGCCAATGAAATGTCAAATCCCCAACAATGCCTAAAAAACCGCCTTTCGACCGACATGATGATGGAATATGCCGGTATCATAGATCGTCTTGATTGCGTCCCCCGCGCAATTGCGTCCGCAATTGCGTCACCCTGATGCGCCATCCCTTGCCGCGCACATGACCGAGGAGGCATTGAAAATGCGCTCTGCCGTTTCGCTACTTTTCGCTCTAGCAGGCTGCATGGCCGCTCATTCTCCCGCCCACGCGACCGCGTCGGCCTCCGGAACCCTGCGCGGATTTTCCGTCCAGTTGATCGATCTTGACAGCGCAGACGGCATCGTGCCCTCGATCCTCTGGAGCAACGGCGCGACGGGTGCGGTGGTCGGTGGACATCTGGATTTCAGTTTCGATCCCGCGCTGCGCCGCGAGTACTCGAACAGCAGCATCGTGCCGGTCTTGCTGCTGTCGGGGGGCGACATTTCCCCGGCCGCCATGCTCGCTTCGTCTGTGGCCAAAGGCAACAGCGACCCAGGCGCGGGCTTGGCCTTGAGCGCGTCGAACCAGACGTTTGGCGTACTGGCGGGTACGACCGGGTTTGTCAATTCCAACGCATTTGCGACCAGTGATCTGACGTTCACCTTGACCGGAAACACCATTGCGATTTTCCGGGCACTTGCCACCGGCTCCGCGATGGTCGATCAGGGCGGTGTCGGCAACCAGGTGGAATCGATCAACGGTGCGGTGTATTTGCGGGTTTTCGGACCGAGCTCCAGTGCTGGCGACGGCTTTCAAAGCAGCGAAGACGGCATGGCTTTCGCCGCGAGCAGCATCGCCGCGCCCGCCTCGAAGACCGCAACCCTTTCCGGCACTTTCGCAAACGTGACAGGATTTGCCAAAGTCGGATTTCTCGGTACGGAGGTAAGCATCGGCGCATTGAGCAACGTCGCTGCGGTGCCGGAACCCGAATCCTGGGCCATGTTGCTTCTGGGCATGGGACTGGTCGGATCGATGATGCGGCGCCGCAGGAGCTTGCCAGAGTAGCGCGCCGTAGCGCGCCGGCGCAGGGCGATACCCTGATGAAGTGGGCGGCCGCCTTTTGCGTCGGGCGCTTAGATGGCCAGGCGCACACCCATCGCCCAGCACAATGCAGAAAAGCTGAAAAACGCAAGCGCGGTAGACACCAGGATCGCGCCGGCGATCGCGTCCGAATCGCTGCCGGCGCGTTCGGCGAACAGGAACACCGACCCTGCCACCGGCAGCGCCGCCATCAGCACCAGCACGTGCATTTCCAGAGCGGAGAGCCCGAACAGGTAGACGGCCACGATGGCGACCAGATAAGGCTGCAACAGCAGTTTGCCGCCGGTGATCATCATCACTTCGGCACGCAGGATCGGCACGCCGGGCCGGAACAGCGAAACGCCGATGGCGAACAAGGCCACCGGCACCGCCGCGCTGCCGAGCAGGCGCACCAGCTGGTCGGGCGCGGCCGGCGGGCGCCATTCCATCCCCGAACCGACGGCGCCGGCAATCACCGCCCAGATCATCGGGTTCTGCGCCACTCGCAATATCGCACCCAGCGCGATCGCCTTGATCGAAGCGCCGCCGGCGCCGTTGCTGCCGAAAGCGAGGCCCACAGTGAGCAAGACGAACAGATCGGCCATGCCGCCGGCCACGATGATCGGCAACGCCTCCTTTCCCAGAAACGCGGGGATCAGCGCGAACCCCATGTAGCCCCAGTTCGACCATGCCACAGCCATGGCCGGATAGGCCCCGTGATGCAGCGGGTCCTTGCTGGCGAAACGGTACGAAAACATGAAGATGGCAAACGTCAGGAGGCCCCCCACCATGTAGGCCAGAAACACATGGGCGCTGAAAATCTGCGCGAACGGCGTCTCCAGGGTGAAGCGGAACATCATGCAGGGCAGGGCGAAAAACAGGACGAAGGTGTTCAGGGCCGGCACCGCGTTTTCCGGCAGCAGGCGGTACTTCGACGCGCAGTAGCCGCAGGCGATCAGCGCGAAAAAAGGCGCCGTGACATTGATGATGTTCAGCATGCCGGCGTCGCCCGCCTGCCGGTGCAGAACTGCGAGGTGTCGAAGTAATAGGCTTCATCCATGTTCTCGGGCGCCCAGCCGGGAATGCCCTTGATCGGCACCGGCTGGATGAAACCGGGCGCGGTCAGGCGCGCACGGTCGTCGAGCACCTCGCACAGGCCGCCATCGAGATCGCGCACCCGCGCATCGGTGTCCAGATCGAACCAGTCCGGCGCCACCCGCAACAGCACCCCGCGCCCGGTGGCGCCGTGATGCATGCCCAGCGCGCGTTCATGCAGCGCATGGCCGAAAATGACAAAGGCCATCGAATGCTTCACGCTCTCGCGGTTGTTCCAGAACAGCTCGTGCCAGCGAAAGGCGCGCATCAGTTCGAGGGGTTCCGCAGCGGCGGATGCCACGATCAAACCGCCTTCGTCGATCAGGGTCAACACGTTGCGCACGACGCTACGCCGGTTGGGCGAGGCATCCTGCCCCTCGGCCACATGCAGGGCATTGATGCGCGCCTTAGCTTGCGGAAAGGTGAGCCAGGCGCAGGCGTGGAAAGCGTCGTGCCAGCAGGCGGAGCGGGTTTCAACTTCGCCGGCTTGATCGATGCGCCGCTCGAATTCCAGTGCGCCCGGCGGCGGCGTCGCCGGAGCCACGAAGCGCAGCGGCAACCCGCGCGCGTTGCAGATGCCGCGCGTCTGCGCGGCGCGGCTCCAGTCATCATGGGTCGGCCAGCGCTCAAGCGGCAATTCAGCCAGGACGGACGCGAGCGGCGCCGTCGGCGCGGCCGTCGAGCGCGCACGCCAAGCCGGCCAGTCCGGCGCCTGCAGACGTTCGGCAGCCCTCATGCGCCACGCGGCGCAAAAAGGATGGTGGCCGCGCCGACCAGACATAAGGCCATGCCCGCCACATCCCAGCGGTCGGGCCGCACGCCATCCACCGCCCACAGCCAGGCCAGCGCCGTAACGATGTAGATGCCGCCATAGGCGGCATAGACCCTGCCGCTGGCCGCAGGGTGCAATGTCAGAAGCCACACGAAGAGCGCGAGCAAGGCCGCCGCAGGCAGCAGCAGCCACGCCGACGCGCCGCGAGTCAGCCATAGCAGAGGCAGGTAGCAGCCCACGATTTCCGCCACCGCCGTGACAGCGAAAAGCAGCAGGGTCTTCGCCTCGAACACGCTAGCGGGTTCAGCAGGCACCGGCAAAGCGCCAATGCAGGGTTTCGCCGGCGCGCAAGGGCACGATGCCCGAAGCGTCGACATAGGCGAGCGTTTCAGGCACTTGCCAGGGCTCGCGCTTGAGCACGACGCTGCCGGTATTGCGCGGCAGGCCATAGAAGTCGGGACCATGGAACGAAGCGAACCCTTCGAACCTGTCGAGCGCGCCGGCGGCCTCGAACGCCTCGGCATACAGCTCCAGCGCATGCGGCGCGGTGTAGCAGCCGGCGCACCCGCAGGCGATCTCCTTGGTGTTGGTCGCATGCGGCGCTGAATCGGTGCCGAGAAAGAACTTGGGGTTGCCCGAAGTGGCCGCCTTGACCAGCGCCACGCGATGCTCTTCGCGCTTCAATACCGGCAGGCAATAGAAGTGCGGCCGGATGCCGCCCTTGAATATTTCATTGCGGTTGTAGAGCAAATGCTGCGGCGTGATGGTGGCGCCCACATTGGCCGGTGCTGCCGTCACGTACTCGGCCGCCTGGCGCGTGGTGATGTGCTCGAACACCACCTTCAAGCGCGGCAGGCGGCGCAACAGCGGTTCGAACACGCGCTCGATGAACACGGCCTCGCGGTCGAACACGTCGACCACCGGATCGGTGACCTCGCCATGCATGAGGAGGGGAATGCCAAGCTCGGCCATGGCTTCGAGCGCCGCCATCGGCTTCATGATGTCGGTAACGCCGGCATCCGAGTTTGTGGTCGCACCGGCAGGGTAGTACTTGAGCGCCTTGACAAAGCCGGAATCGGCGACGCGCCGGATCTCGTCGGCCGGCGTGTTGTCGGTGAGGTAGAGCGTCATGAGCGGCTCGAACATGCTGCCTGCCGGCAGGGCCGTCAGGATGCGCTCACGATACGCCGCCGCCTCGGCGACGGTGCGCACCGGCGGCTTGAGGTTGGGCATGATGATGGCGCGGCGGAATTGCCGCACCGTGGCCGGCAAGACCGCGGCGGTGGCGGCGCCGTCGCGCACATGGAGGTGCCAGTCGTCCGGGGCTACCAGGCGAATAGTGTTCATTGTCGGAATTCCAGACTCAAACTTCCGTCGGCAAAAGGATTAGCGGTTTCCAGGGAGACGGGAACGACCGATTTCAAACGCCGACGTGGACACATGCCTTCGATGTCAAGCAATGCAGCAACAATACAATGATCGCGCCCCAACCGGGCTACGGTTTCTTGTCCGCAAAACAGTCTGCGGTTCGAGTTCGTTTCGATCGGCGCGATCCTTCTATGCCGCCATCAATCTCGCATGAGCGATTTCACCGTCCACGATTTCGCGCACCTTTTCCATCTGCAAAGTCGCCGTGCCGATGGATTTGCCGCTTAGCGATATGAACTCGACTTCCAGAGCAACGCCGCCCTGGTAGACATGAATCACTGTCGCCAGGTCTCCCGCACGCACCGGCAAACCGGGCAAGTCCTCGACCACCACCACCTGGTCATGTTCACGAATCATGTTCAAACTCCGGTCACAGTGGATGGGCGGTGACAAGCCGC
>JAYVST010000234.1:0-1941 GCA_043775255.1 Burkholderiales bacterium | reverse complement strand
AACCCGCATCGCCGATTTCACCGCCTCCGAGGGCGCGCCATGGTCGCGCGACATGCTGGCCTTAATCGACGGCGGCGCTGCGGCCCTTGCCGCCGCGCGCGCCTGCCTGGCCGTGCCGCGGGTGGTGCACGATCTGGCGTCGGTGAAGCTCGCCGCGCCATTGCCCGAACCGCGCCAGATGCGCGACTTCCTGTGTTTCGAAAAGCATCTGCGCCAGGCGCGCACCCAGCGCCACCTGTTCGGCATCACCGGCTATCCGACCGACCCGGCCAAGGTCGATGTGCCGCGCATCTGGTACGAGGAACCGGTCTACTACAAGTGCAATCGCTTTGCCGTGGTCGGCACCGGGACGGAGGTGATCTGCCCGTCGTACTGCAAGATGCTCGACTATGAACTGGAGTTCGGCATCGTCCTGGCAAAACGCGGCAAGAACATCGCCAGGGAAGAGGCGCGCGAATACATCTTCGGCTACCTGATCTTCAACGACTTTTCCGCGCGCGACCAGCAGATGCGCGAAATGCAGGCCCAGCTCGGGCCGACCAAGGGCAAGGATTTCGACACCGCCAATGTGCTGGGGCCGTGGCTTGTCACCGCCGACGAGATTCCCGATCCGTACGCGCTCACGATGGTGGCGCGGGTCAATGGCGTGGAATGGTCGCGCGGTTCGAGCGGCGAGATGCACCACAAGTTCGAGGACATCCTGGCCCATGTCTCGCGCGACGAGACCATTTACCCCGGTGAATTCTTCGGCTCCGGCACCGTCGGCAGCGGTTGCGGGTTAGAGCAGGGCCGTTTCCTCCAAATGGGCGACACCGTCGAACTCGAAATCACCGGCCTGGGCCGGCTCGTCAATCGGGTAGTCGCTTCCACCCAGGCCTCGCCCTGAGCGGCAGGGGAATGCAAATGATGCGAAACACCTGGTTCACGGCCATTCTGGCGGGCCTGCTCGGCTTAGCGCTCACCGCACCGGTGGCGGCGCAGGAGGCTTATCCGAATCGCCCGGTTCAGCTCATCATGCCTTTCGGCCCGGGCGGATCGGACGCCATGTTCCGCGCCTTTGCCGCCTCCATCAGCAGCGTGATGAAGCAGCAGTTCGTGGTGATCAACCGCGAGGGCGCATCCGGGCGCATCGGTACCACTCAGGTGGCCACCGCGCGGCCGGACGGATACACCCTGCTGGTAGGCCCGACCACGCCGATCACCAACCTGCCGTACACGATGAAGGACCTGCCCTACCAGTTCGACTCGTTCGACACCGTGTGCCAGGTGTTCGTCAATCCCTTCACCATCACCGTGCGCACCGATTCGCCCTACAAGAGCCTGAAGGATATTCTGGATGCGGCGCGCGCCCATCCCGGCAAGCTCAATTACGGCCATGCCGGCGTGTTCACCGGGCCGCACATCAATGTCGAGACCCTGTCGAAGCAGGCCAACGTGAAGATGCAGGACCTGGCGTTCCGCGGCGACGCCGCCATGCTGCTGCGTCTGCTCGGCGGCGATCTCGACTTCGGGGTCAACTCCACCGGCGCCATCTCCACGCGGCCGGATGTGCGGCCGATCGCCGTGTTCTGGGACAAGCGCCATCCGGCTCTGCCCAACGTGCCCACCGTGACCGAACTGGGCTACCCGAGTTCACCTCCGGGTTATCAGGGTGTGTTCGCCCCGCGGGGCACGCCCAGGGCGATTGTCGAGACACTGGAAAGGGGCTGTGAAGTGGCCACGCAGGACGAGGTGCTCAAGGGCCATGCCGCCCGCCAGGGCGTGCCGCTGGTGTTCCTCAAGAGCGCCGACTTCGCGCAGCTGGCAAAGGCCGACCATGAACTCAAGGGCCGCATCCACAAGGAACTCGGCTTGAAGCCCGAGTGACCCGCCGACCGAGCGCACCCCCACATTCCCGAAACCATGACACAGCCCGCATTCGACCGCATTCCCGTCCTCATC
>JAYVST010000233.1:0-4771 GCA_043775255.1 Burkholderiales bacterium | reverse complement strand
GGCGGCGTGGTCTGGCGCTTCGCGGATCTCAAGACGCTGCTCGCGCGCGCAACCCCGGCGCGCAGCGGCGACCATCTTGCCGGTATCGCGGCGGCCTCCGCCGAGGAGCGCGTGGCCGCCCAAATGGTGCTGGCGGACCTGCCTCTCAAGGCCTTTCTTTCCGAGGCGGTGGTGCCCTATGAGGACGACGAGATCACCCGCCTCATCGTCGACGGCCACGACAGCCACGCGTTCGCGCCGATTTCTCATTTGAGCGTCGGTGATTTCCGCAACTGGTTGCTGGCGTATGAAACCGACGGCGCCGTCCTCGCCGCCGCTGCGCCCGGCATCACCCCCGAGATGGCGGCGGCGGTATCGAAGATCATGCGCATCCAGGACATGGTGCTGGTGGCGCAAAAGGCGCGCGTGAGTTCACGCTTTCGCACCACGCTCGGCCTGCCCGGGCGCCTCGCCAGCCGCCTGCAGCCCAACCATCCCACCGACAACGAGAAAGGCATCGCCGCCTCGATCGTCGACGGCCTTCTGTATGGCTGCGGCGACGCCGTCATCGGCATCAATCCGGCCACCGACAACCTGGCGCAGGTGACGCGCCTGTTGGTAATGCAGGACGAGATCATCCGCACCTACCGCATTCCGACCCAGTCCTGCGTGCTCACCCATGTGACGACCACGCTTGAGGCGATGCGGCGCGGTGCGCCGGTGGACCTGGTGTTCCAGTCGATCGGCGGCACCGAGGCCACCAACACCAGCTTCGGCGTCAACCGCGCGCTGCTGGCCGAAGCCAATGCGGCTGCGCAAGCGCTGAAGCGCGGCAGCGTCGGCAACAACGTCATGTACTTCGAAACCGGCCAGGGCAGCGCCCTCTCGGCCAACGCCCACCACGGCGTGGACCAGCAAACCCTCGAAGCGCGCGCCTACGGTCTGGCACGCGTCTTCCGTCCCTTCCTGGTCAACAGCGTGGTCGGCTTCATCGGCCCGGAGTATCTGAACGGGCGCGAAATCATCCGCGCCGGCATCGAAGACCATTTTTGCGGCAAGCTCCTCGGCCTGCCGATGGGCGTCGATGTCTGCTACACCAACCACGCGGATGCCGATTGCGACGACATGGATGTCCTGCTCACGCTACTGGGCAATGCCGGCGTCAATTTCGTGATGGGCGTGCCGGGCGCGGACGACATCATGCTCAACTATCAAAGCACCTCGTTCCACGATGTCCTCTATCTGAGGCAGTCGCAGAACCTCCGGCCGGCGCCGGAGTTCGAGCAATGGCTTGCGGACATGCGGATATTCGACGGGCCCACGCGGCTCGCGCCCGCCGACCTCGGCCACCCGCTGCTGCAACTGGCCCGACCCGCATGAGCGACCAGCCGATCACGCCGACGCCCGGCGCCACGCCGCCGGACCCATGGCGGCTACTGTCGCGCTTTACCGCCGCCCGCATCGGGCTCGGGCGCGCCGGCGCCAGCCTGCCCACTACGGCGCAACTCGCCTTTCAGCTCGACCATGCGCGCGCGCGCGACGCCGTGCTGCGCGAACTCGACAGCGGTGCGGTCGAGAATCAACTTGGGCGGCTCAATCTTTCCTGCCTCTGCTTAAACAGCGCCGCCGCCGATCGCGCCACGTTCATTGCACGCCCCGATCTCGGACGCATGCTCGACGCGGACTCGGCAGCAAGGCTGGCGCGCCTGTCCGAACGAGGCGCCGCAGGCGATGTCGCTTTTGTGATCGCCGACGGCCTCTCGGCGCTCGCGGTCGAAAAACACGCGACATCGCTACTCACGGTCTTGCTGCCGCGCCTTGCCGGCGCTGCGTGGTCGCCGGCGCCGATCTGCATCGTGCGTCAGGGGCGCGTGGCCGTGGCAGACCATATCGGCGAACTGCTCGGCGCGCGTCTGTCAGTCATCCTGATCGGCGAGCGCCCGGGCCTGTCGTCGCCCGACAGCCTCGGCATCTACCTTACCTGGAACCCGGTGCGAGGACGCAGCAACGCCGAACGCAACTGCGTTTCCAACGTGCGTGAACCGGGCGGTCTCATTTATGCAGAGGCCGCGCACAAACTCTTCCACCTGATGGCGGCGATGCGTCGCCACCGGGTGTCCGGCGTGATGTTGAAAGAAGATGCGCCGGCATTCATGGCGGTCAGTCCCACCTTGGCGCCCTGATCCACACCGCACCAGCCGAACCGGCTGCTGCCGGCCGGCAGCCCGGCAACGATCGACCTAGATCGCGCCGGATTCCCTCAGTTTCGCGATCGCCTCAGCATTTTTTCCGAGGATGCCGGTGAGAATCGCCTCGGTATGCTGGCCCAAGGTTGGCGGCGCGGTGTCCTGGTTCAAAGGCGTGGCGGAGAATTTCATCGGGCTGGATATCATCGGCGCGCTGCCGCCTAGCGGGTGCGGCAGGTCGAAGCGCACACCGCGCGCCTTGACCTGCTCTTCCTCGAAGGCCTCGGCGATGGTGTTGATCGGACCGTTGGGCACACCCGCCTCTTCCAGGATCGCCACCCATTCTTTGGTGGACTTCTTCAAGAACACGTCGTTCAACATCGGCACCAGATCGCTGCGGTTCTGCACCCGCCCGGCATTTTTCGAAAAGCGCTCATCGGTGACCAGGTGTTCGCAGCCGGCCGCTGCGCAGAATTTGGCATACAGGTTGTCGTTGCCGCAGGCCAGGATCACGCTACCGTCGCTGGTCGGGAACACTTGGTAGGGCACGATGCTGGGGTGGGTGTTGCCGATGCGTCCGGGCGCCTCGCCGGTGGTGAGATAGGTCATGCCCTGGATGGAGAGAAAGGCCATCGAAGTGTCGAGCAGTGCCAGGTCGAGGTGCTGGCCGACGCCGGTCTGGGCGCGGTGGGCCAACGCGGCACAGATCGCGACCGATGCATACATGCCGGTCAGGATGTCGATGATCGGGATGCCGACGCGCATCGGCCCTGCGCCGGGGGTGCCGTCGGGCTCGCCGGTCACGCTCATCAGGCCGCTCATGCCCTGCGCCATGAAATCATAGCCGGGGCGTTCGCGCCACGGGCCGGTCTGCCCAAAGCCTGTCACCGAGCAATAGATGATGTCGGGCTTCACGGCCTTGATGTCCTCATAGCCTAAGCCATAGCGCGTGAGGTCGCCGAACTTGTAGTTCTCGATCACCACGTCGCAGCTCCTGGCAAGCTCGCGCAGCATGGCCTGCGCTTCTGGATGCGAAAGGTTGGCGGTGATCGACTTCTTGCCGCGGTTGGCGGCAAGAAAGTAGGCCGCTTCGCTGGTGGGCTCGCCGTGGGCGTCCTTCAGCCACGGCGGGCCGAAGGCGCGCGAATCGTCTCCCTTGACGGGGCGCTCCACCTTGATGACCTCTGCCCCCATATCGGCCATGTTTTGTCCGGCCCAGGGGCCGGCGAGGACGCGGGAAAGATCGAGGACGCGGATGTGGGAGAGCGGGCCGGGCATGATGTGCTTTCAGGAATCGGTGAAGCGGGGTTTGGTCTTGTTGACGAAGGCGCGTACGCCTTCACGGTAATCGACACTCTCGAAGAAGGCGAAGTGCTCGCGGATCTCGGCTGCGGTGAGCGGCTGTTGCAGCGGCGCCAGGCGCCTGATCCAGCGCTTGTTGGCGCGCGCGGCCATCGGGCTGCCGGCGGCCATGCGGGCGGCGGCGGCATGGGCCTCGGCCTCGACGTCCGCATCCGGCACCACGCGCGTCAACAACCCCTTGTGATAGGCCTCTTCCGAGCCGAACACGCGGCCTTCGAGCAGGATTTCAAGCGCGACTGCGCGGCTCACAAGCCCCAGCATCGCCTGCAATTCGCTGTGCGCCAGCGGAAACCCGAGCTTGTTGATCGGCACGCCGAAGCGCGCAGACGCGGCGGCGATGCGCAGGTCGCAGGAACAGGCGATCTCCAGCCCGCCGCCGACGCAGGCGCCTTCGATCATCGCAACGGTGGGAATCGGGCATTCGGCGATGGCGAAAATCGCACCCTTGACCGTTTCTTCGTGATAGCGCGTGCCGTCTTCGACGTTCGAGCGCACGGTTGCGAATTCGGAAATATCCGCACCGGCCGCGAAATTTCCGCCGGAACCGCGCAGCACGATGGCGCGCACCGACGTGCTCGCGGAGAGTTCGTCGAAGGCCGCCTTGAGCGCCTCCCATGAAGCCACCGAGAGGGCGTTCATCTTGCCCGGCGTGGCCAGGGTGACCGTGGCGACGCGGCTGTCGATGGCGATACTGACCGGACTCACTGGCGCGCTCACAGGTCGATCTTGGCGCCCGAGGCCTTGACCACCTTGGCCCATTTGTCGATTTCCGAACCGATGAATCTGGCGAAATCGGCCGGCGCGTTGCCGCCCGCCTCGGCGCCGTTGTTGAACCAGATTTCCTTTATCGTCGGTTCCTGCAGAACCTTGGCGGTCTCCGCATACAGCCGGCTGACAACATCTGGCGGCGTGCCCTTGACCGCCCACAGGCCGTACCAGGTGGTCGCCCGATAACCCTTGATGCCGACTTCCTCCATGGTTGGGATGTTGGGAAACGCCGCCACGCGCTTGGCAGACGTCACCGCGAGCGCCTTCAACTTGCCGCCCTTGATCTGCGCGGCGCTGCTGCCCATGCCGTCAAAGGCGAAATCGACCGAGCCGGCCAGAAGGTCCTGCATCATCGGCCCCGCTCCGCGATACGGAATGTGGGTCATGAAGGTTCCCGTCATCTGCTTGAACAGTTCGACGGTGAGGTGATGCGACGTGCCATTGCCGGCGGAGCCGAAGTTGAGCCTGCCGGGGTT
>JAYVST010000232.1:0-2207 GCA_043775255.1 Burkholderiales bacterium | reverse complement strand
CCGCAAGGTCGAGCCGCGCGACTGGATGCCCGAGGCATATCGCAAGACCCTTGTACGGCAGATATCGCAGCATGCGCACAGTGAAATCGTGGGCATGTTGCCGGAGGGCAACTGGATCAGCCGCGCACCGTCGTTGAAGCGCAAGGCCATCCTCATGGCCAAGGTGCAGGACGAGGGCGGTCACGGGCTGTATCTGTATGCGGCAGCGGAAACCCTGGGCGTGTCGCGCGACCAGTTGGTCGATGCCCTGCATGCGGGCCATGCGAAGTATTCGTCGATCTTCAACTACCCGACCCTGACCTGGGCCGACATGGGCGCCATCGGCTGGTTAGTCGACGGCGCGGCGATCATGAACCAGATTCCGCTGTGCCGCTGCTCCTACGGGCCGTACGCGCGCGCCATGATCCGCATTTGCAAGGAAGAGTCGTTCCACCAGCGCCAGGGCTACGACATCATGCTTTCCCTGTGCCGCGGCACACCGGCGCAAAAGGCGATGGCGCAGGACGCGCTCGATCGCTGGTGGTGGCCGGTGGTGCAGATGTTCGGCCCGTCTGACACGGAGTCGGTGCATAGCGGGCAGTCGTCGGCCTGGGGCATCAAGCGCATTTCGAATGACGACTTGCGGCAGAAATTCATCGACGCCACCGTGCCGCAGGCGGAACTTCTGGGATTGACGATTCCCGATCCGCAGCTCAAGTGGAACGCCACGCGCGGCCACTACGACATCGGCCCGATCGATTGGGACGAGTTCCGCCGCGTGGTCGGCGGCGACGGCCCGTGCAACCGCGAGCGGCTCGGCACCCGCGTGAAGGCGCATGAAGAAGGCGCGTGGGTGCGCGAAGCCGCGCTGGCCCATGCCGAAAAGCAGCGTGCCCGCGCGCACAAGCAGGCGGCCTGAAGCATGAAGACGCCAGCCGAATTCGCAGCGAGGGTCAAATGGGAGCGCCGCGACGCCGCCTTCATCGGCGGACGCTATAGCCGCGCGCATACATGGCATTTCGACGGCGGCGCCATCGTGCCGGGGTCTAGTTCGCCGCATTCCGTGCCGCTGCCGTTCTCGGACGCCGAAGCGGTCGATCCGGAGGAGGCCTTCGTCGCCGCGCTGTCGTCCTGCCATATGCTGTTCTTCCTGGGCTTTGCGGCCAAGCGCCACTGGTTGATCGACCGCTATGTCGATGACGCAATCGGCATGATGGAGCGCGACGCGCAGGGACGCTTGTCGCTCACACGGGTGATCCTGCGTCCGCGCATCGAATTCGCCGGTGAAATGCCGGCGCAGACCGACATCGACGACCTGCACCGCGAGGCGCACGAAGAGTGCTACCTGGCCAATTCGGTGAAAACCGAGATCGTGATCGAGCCGCAGATCTGAATGGAGGATACGTGCATGACCCAACAAACCCCGCCCTCACCCCGACCCTCTCCCGCTGACGCGGGCGAGGGGGCAAACAGGGCTTCGCCCCGACTGGAATGGCCGCTGTGGGAAGTGTTCATCCGCAGCAAGCAGGGTCTGGACCACCGCCATGTGGGCAGCCTGCACGCGGTGGATGCCAAACAGGCGGTGCAGATGGGACGCGATGTGTACACCCGCCGCATGGAAGGCGTCTCGATCTGGGCGGTGCCATCCGACGCCATCACGGCCAGCGACCCCGACGACAAGGCGGAGATGTTCGACCCGATGGCCGACAAGATCTACCGCCACCCCACCTTCTACAAGTTGCCCAAGGAAGTCGAACACATGTAGTGCGGTAGCGCGCGGCGGTGGCAGGCGGCCGCTTGCGATCGGACCCGCAATCAAACCCGCGATCAAACCCGTGATCGAACCCGCGATCGAACCCGCGATCGAACAAGAACCGATGACTCCGCATATCGAATATCTGCTGCGCTTGGGGGATTCTTCGCTGGTGCTGGGGCAACGCCTGGCCGAATGGACCGGACATGGCCCGGTGCTTGAAGAAGACATCGCGATGACCAACATCGCGCTCGATCTGGTGGGCCAGGCGCGCATGCTGCTAGCGCATGCGGGCCGTGTCGAGGGCGCCGACCGCGACGAAGATGCGCTGGCTTATTTTCGCGACGCGCGCGCCTTTCGCAACGTCACCCTTTGTGAATTGCCCAACAGCGGCATCGCGCGCGGCCACACGCAGGGCGCCTGCTACGCCTTTTGCGTGGTGCGTAACCTCTTGTTCTGCGCCTGGCAGGCACAG
>JAYVST010000231.1:0-3730 GCA_043775255.1 Burkholderiales bacterium | reverse complement strand
GGCGACCATCGAAACGGAGCGCTGTTGGGAGTGAATGCATCACGGTCAATCTGGTGTGAATGCATCACCGTCAATCCGGTCGCGCCGGCGCTGACCGAGACACCGATCACGCTACGCTCGGTCGGCATGGAGGAACTGGCGCGGCGCTCGGCCAACTATCCGTTGGGGCGCCTGCCGCAAGTCGAAGAGATCGCCTACGCCGTGGCGTGGCCGGCAAAGGACGAGGCGGCCATGATCACCGGGCGGGTAATCAGCCCGAACGGAGATGTGGCTAGCGTCGGAATTTGATTCTGCTGCCAGCGGCGCTTGCATGGAAAATGCGCGGAAGCCTTATCCTGTGACCTGCAATTGCGCACAAGCACAAGTAGGGGAAGGCAATCGGTGTCTGCCGGAACCGCGATCCGGCAACGAAGTGCCCACTACACCATTTATCCAAGGAGGCAAAAAATGAAATTTCCCGGACGTGGTATTGCCGCGCTCCTGGCCATGCTGCTGGCGTCTACCGCTTTCGCGCAGGCCGACTATCCGTCCAAACCGATCCGCTGGCTGATTCCCTTCACGCCAGGCGGCGGCACCGACTTCGTTTCGCGCACCGTGGGCGCGAAGCTGGCCGAGGTCACCAAGTGGTCCATCCTGCTGGATAACATGCCCGGCGCAGGCGGCAACCTCGCGGTGGCCGCCGCAGCCAAGGCGGCGCCGGATGGCTACACCATCGTCATGGGCCAGACCGACAATGTGATGCTGGGGCCCTGGCTGTACCCCAACGTGGGCTACGACACGGTGAAGAGCTTCGCGCCGATCGTGCAGGTCTCGGTGACGCCGCTGGCGATCGTTGCCAATGCTGCGTCAGCGGCGCAACCGCGGCTGGCGAACACCGGCGACATGCTCGCGCGCGGCAAGTCGCAAGCCGGTCTGTCGTGGGCAACCGCCGGCAACGGTTCGGCCGGCCATTTGTTCGGCGAGCAAGTCCGCGCGCTGATGGGGCTGCGCCTGCTGCAGGTGCCGTACAAGGGGGCGGCGCCGGCCTTGGCCGACGTGATGGGCGGCTCGGTCGATGTGGCGATCATGTCGGTGCCGTCGGTGCTGGGGCTGGTCAAGGGCGGCAAGCTCACCCCGCTGGCCGTGACTACCGCGCGACGCTCGCCCATGCTGCCCGATACGCCGACCCTGGAGGAGGCGGGCGTCAAAGGGATGGACGCCGGCATCTGGCTGGGCCTGTTCGCTCCGGCAGGCACGCCGCCTGCGGTCGTCGCGCGGCTCAATGCGGAGATCAACAAGGTGCTGGCCATGCCGGATGTGCGCGAGAAGATCGCGGCCGGCGGCGTCTCGCCGGTGGGCGGCAGCTCCGAAGACTTCGCGGCCTTCGTGCGCGCCGACTATGCCAAGTGGGGCAAGATCGCAAGAGATTCCAACATCAAGATCGAATAAGGCGCGCGTCAACATGCAGCTTGA
This sequence comes from Burkholderiales bacterium, assembly GCA_043775255.1. Taxonomy (GTDB): domain Bacteria; phylum Pseudomonadota; class Gammaproteobacteria; order Burkholderiales; family JAEUOS01; genus JAEUOS01. The sequence goes on along the minus strand of JAYVST010000231.1, from coordinate 2,278 downwards.
AGGCATTCGCGTTGTCGACCTGACGCGCATCCTCTCCGGCCCGTTCTGCTCCATGTTTTTAGCTGACATGGGGGCCGAGGTGATCAAGATCGAAGACCCGGTCGAAGGCGACCCGGTGAGGAAGCAGGGCGCCGCCGTCAACGGCTATTCTCTCTACTTCGCCAACTTCAATCGCAACAAGCGTTCCCTGACCCTCGACCTGAGAAGCGAGGAAGGCAAGGACATTCTGCGCGACCTGATCCGCCGCGCCGATGTGGTGATCAACAACTACCGCCCCGGCGTGATGGACCGGATGGGCCTGGGCCGCGCACAACTGACCGCGCTCAAGCCCGACATCATCAGCTGCCATGTGACCGGGTTCGGAATGTCGGGCCCCTATGCGGACCGCCCATCATTCGACTTCATCGCCCAGGCGATGAGCGGCTTCATGAGCGTGAACGGCTTCGCCGACGGCCCGCCCATGCGCGCTGCGCCGCCGATCTCCGACCTGGTGGCCGGGCAGCAGGCGGCCATGGGCATCTTAGCGGCGCTGGTGCGGCGCAACCGTACCGGCGCGGGCGAGGAGATCGCCACAGCGCTCACCGACGGCATGACCAGCATGCTGGCGTTTTTGGCGACCAATTATTTCGCCACCGGCAGGATTCCCTTGCGCACCGGCAACGACCACGCCCTGGCTTCCCCATACGGAATGTTCGAGGCCTCCGACGGCCAGATCGCGATCGCGCCTTCGAACGACACGTTCTATTTCAAGTTGCTCGATGCGCTGGACCTGGGCCACCTGCGCGACCATCCGGATTTCCTCACCAACGACGCGCGCTACGAGCACCGCGCCGCGATCAATGCCGAGATCAACGCCCGCACCCGGCTGATGCCGGTCGCGCACTGGATCGAGGCGATCAATCGCGCCGGCATTCCCTGCGGCAGGGTCTTAGACATGTCACAGGTATTCGACGACCCGCAAACCCGTCACCAGCAGATGCGCATCACCATCGACCATCCGCAGCATGGCAAGCTCGACGTGCTGGGCTTTCCGGTCAAGTTCAGCGACGCGCCATGCCGGGTGCACCGGCCGCCGCCGCTCCTGGGCGGCGACACCGATGCGATACTTGGCGAAATCGGCATCGACGCCGAACGCATTGCCAAGCTGCGCGGGCGAAAAGTCATCTGACCAGCGCAAGAGTTCAGCGCAACAGTGCAGCGCAACCGTCCATCGCAACCATCCATCGCAACCGTCCATCACAACCATCCATCGCAACCGTCCCTTCGCAATTGTCCATCGCAACCGTCCCGTGCAAGGAGTCCTACATGTCCTACGCCCCACAATCCGCCGCTGACCGCTTCGTCCTGGTGACCGAAGTCGGCACCCGCGACGGTTTCCAGTCAGAAAAGGAATTCATTCCGACTGCAACCAAGGCCGAACTGATCAACGCCCTGATCGACGCCGGTGTCACCAGCTTCGAAGCCACGTCGTTCGTTTCGCCGCGCGCAGTGCCGCAACTGGCCGACGCCTCGCAATTGATGGACCTGCTGCAGCGGCGGCCCGCCGTGCGCCTGACCGGGCTGGTGCCGAATGCGCGCGGCGCCGAGCGCGCGGCCGCCGCCGGTGTCGACATGATGGCCTGCTTCATCTCCGCCTCGGAGACCCACTGCCAGGCCAATCTCAACAAGTCGATCGATGCCGCGATCGCCGATTTCAACGAGTTCACGCCGATCGCGAAGAAATTCGGCATTGCCGTGCGCGGCGCGATAGCCACCGCTTTCGGCTGCCCGTTCGAAGGCGATGTGTCGATCGCCAACATCCTCAAGATTGCCGATGCCTACGTGGCAGGCGGCGCACACCACATCAGCCTGGGCGACACCACCGGCATGGCCACGCCGCCGGTGGTCACTGCGGTGGTGGAGGCGATCCGCGCGCGCCATCCGTCCGCAGTCATCGCCTTGCATTTCCACAATACCCGCGGCATCGGCCTGGCCAATGTGATGAACGGGCTGGAGCTGGGCATTCGCGAATACGAGTCGTCCTTCGGCGGCCTCGGCGGTTGCCCCTTCGCGCCCGGCGCTACCGGCAACATCTGTACCGAAGACCTGGTGTACCTGCTGCACGAATGCGGCTATGAAACCGGCATCGATCTCGACAAGCTGGCCGCGGTAGCACGTCAGGTGCAAGAGGTGATGCATCGCCAGTTGCCGGGGCAATTCATGCGCTCCGGGCCGCGCCTGAAGCTTTCGTCGCTGGAATCGATGCAGCGTGCGGTTGGCTAAAGACGCCAAACCCGCC
>JAYVST010000230.1:0-8315 GCA_043775255.1 Burkholderiales bacterium | reverse complement strand
TGCATGTCGAATCCATGCCGCGCCCCGCTCATGGAATCGGGTTCGGGCGACTCGATCTTGATCACATCGGCGCCAAAATCGGCGAACTGCTTCACGCAGGTGGGGCCGGCGCGTACGCGCGTCAGATCGAGGATGCGCAGGTTCTTGAGAGCGGCGGAGGCAGGGATGTGCGGCATGCGATGGTTCTCGTCGGAAGGATGGAGGGATGGAGGGATGGGAGGACGGAAGGAAGGAAAGATGGAAGGATGAAAGGATGAAAGGATGGAGGGTGGGAGAGAGGCAGGCTGCCTGGCGAGCCGGGAATATGCGAGAGGTGAGCGCGCTGAGACGCATTTTCCGGGACATCGCATTTTCGCGCAATTCGCCTGAGCGACGCGTGGCCGGGCATCTGTTCGCAGTGCGGCGCGGGATCGTCAGCTTCAGCCCGCCCGCGCGATCAGCGCCAACAGTCCGCCGCCTGGCGGCCCCTGATGTTCGGCGCCGCCGGAGACGAAAATGCGCGTGTCGCCCAGCACACCTGCCACCAGCCCGCCGACGGCGCCACGAATGTGACGCTGGGCGTTGATGTCGCCATCCTGCCACATGGTGTGGCGCTGGCCGCGCACCTGCCCGCGCGTGTCCGGTTCGCATTTCACCAGCGCACAGGCTATGCGTTCCATGCCGGCGGCGCGGTTGTCGCCGCGCGCGGCGATGCCCAGGTCGTCCAAGCAGGCGTAGATGCCGTTGATATCGAGCGCATCGTCCATGGTGCGATGTGCGATGACGAATTCGCTCGACCAGCCCGCCGCATTGCCGAACACCACGACTTCGTTCTCGGCCACTTCGATGCCGGATGAAACGCTGGCGCGGCCGCTCCAGATCTCGGGCTTGACGAAAAACGCCGCTTCATCGACCGCCGCGGGCGCAATTTCACCCAGCCCCAGCATCACGCCGAACGCTCCGGCGGCACGCGTGAACGCCATCGACTTGTTGGGGTCGCCGCTGGCAAGCTTCGCGCCACGCGCCAGCGCCGCCTGGGCCTGGCTGGTCGTCACGCAGCCACCCTTGACCTGCACGAAATGCACGTCCGCCGCGTCGGTGATGCGGGCCTCGGCCATGGCGCGACCGAGCGCGTCGGCCACCATGTTCACCTGCGCACGCGTGCCGATCTCCTCCGGTCTGGGTTCCGGCGTGAAGGCGCGGCCGATGGCCAGCCGTTTCGGGCCGCCCGCCGTGACGGGGGCATCCCGATCGACGCAAAACACGGTGTAGTGCGGCGTGAGCACGCCTTCGGTTCCCCCGGAAAAGACGAAGATCACCGTGCGCGCAATCCGGTCCTGCGTCTGCCCAAGCGCCTCGGCCAGCAGGAGCTTGAGCGAGAGCACCAGGTAACCGCGGGTGTAGTCGTTGACCAGGCCGTTGCCTTCGGTCTTGCCGATGAAGGCGACGATGTGCGCGGGGTTGAGCGCACCGCGCGCGATTGCGTCGGCCAGTTGCGACACATCGCCGGGGTCGCGCATGGTGAAACGATGGACGGACGCTCGCATGCGTGTCAGACCTGGGTAACGTCGCGATACAGCCGCTTGAGTTTTTCCTGAAACGGCGCTTCGAGCTTTTTCTTCGCCCCCGCGACCGGGTCGCTACCGGCTTGGAGCGTGTCGCTCGCTTCGCGTGAAAAATCCATCACGAAACGGATGCGCTCTTCTCGCAGGCGCACGAACTCGCGCAACACCGTAGGCACGCCCGCGCCGTCGGCCGTACCGGAGAAACGCCGGATCAGAAGGTCGGCCGCGACGCATGCGTCCTCGACCGCTTGCGTGGCGCCCTGCCCCAGAGTCGGTACCATGCCGTGTGAGGCGTCGCCGAGATACAGCACATGGCCGCGCGCATCCGTGTACAAGGGCGGCGACTCCTGCAGGCGCGCCCAGTGAATGGCATCGATATTGGCGCAGATGCGGTCGATCATCCAGGCGCACTGCGCCGAGGGTCTGCCGCCGACCGGCGTGTAGAGCGCGCGCAGGTAGGCTGCATTCCTGGCCTCCGGCGGCACTTCGGCGCCGGCCGGAATCGGGAAGGTACCGGCGATATAGATCGCAGCGCCGGGAACGCGAAACGCCAGCAGGCGATTGGGGCCGTTGAACCACTGCTCGTAGTCGTCGATCAGGCCGCCGGAGGTATCGGGCACCAGCAGGCGGTAAATCGCGACGCCGTGCTGGCGCATTTCCGGTGCACCGGCAAACTGCGCCCGCGTGACCGAGTAGCGGCCGTCGCCGGCAACCAGCAGGTCGATCTCGTCGATACGTCCGACGGTTGCCCCGAGCTTGTATTCCACAAACAGGCGGCTTTCCGAGCCATCGGCATACCCCAGGCGAGCGACGTTGACGCCGTAGCGGACCAGCCCGGCAGCCGCGCCACGCAAGGCCGCATACAGCTCCGACCAGCGGATGCGGATGCCATCGTTGTCCGCCACCTGCGCCAGCGGCAAATCGAACAGCAGCGTGCCGTCGGTGAGCGATATGCGCCAGCGTCGCCACGGATGGCTGCGCGAGCGCACCGCGTCGCACAAGGCCGCATCATGGCGGCACAGCGCCTTGATCGCGTTCGGGCCGATGTTGAGGCCGGTACCGGATTCGGAGTGATCGCTCGACTCGACCTTCTCAAGGCAAATCACCTCGACCCCCGGCAAACGTGCGAGCGCGCGGGCAACGATGCAGCCGGCCACACCGGCGCCGATGATCGCGACTTTCAATTGTTTCGTTCCATGTTTCGCGTGAAACGGACTCGTCGTTGCGTGCTAGCCGAAGTCGCCCGGACCGAGCACGCGCTTCATTGGTCCGCCCGCAGCGGCAGGTAACGCGCCGCCAGCACGCCGTCGATCTTGGCCAGTGCATCGACCGTCGCTTCCGGCACCGCACTGTCGACATCGACTAACGTATACGCCATTTCGCCGCGCGACTTGTTGAGCATGTTGTGGATGTTGAGGCCGGCGGCCGCCATCGCGGTCGATATCTGTCCCAGCATGTTGGGCACGTTGGCATTTGCGATAGCCACCCGGTAGGGCGATTCGCGCGCCATCACCACCTCGGGAAAGTTGACCGTGTTGCGCAGGTTGCCATGCTCCAGGTAGTCGCGCAGGGCATCGGCCACCATCACAGCGCAATTGTCCTCCGCCTCGCGGGTCGAAGCGCCCAGATGCGGCAAGGCCACCACCCCGGCCTGGCCGCGCGCGAGCGCGCTGGGGAAGTCGCTCACGTAGGCCTTGAGCCGGTGACCGGCCAGCGCGACCAGGACGGCGTCTTCGGCGACGATGCCGTCGCGCGAGAAATTGAGCAGCACCGCACCGTGGCGCATGAGACCGATGTTGCGCGCATTGACCAGATCGCGCGTGGCGGCCACCAGCGGCACATGCAGGGTGACGAAATGGCCGGCCTTCAGTACTTCGTCGATGCTGTGCGCCCGTTTCACTTGCGCCGGCAGGCTCCAGGCAGCATCGACGGTGATGTCGGGGTCGTAACCCATGACCTGCATGCCAAGCTTGATGGCCGCATCGGCAACCAGGCAGCCGACCCGGCCCAGGCCGATCACCCCCAGCGTGTGGCCGGCCAGTTCGTAGCCGGCGAACTGCTTCTTGCCGTCCTCCACCTGTCGCTCGAGTTCGTCGCCCGCGCCGGCGAGGCCATTGGTGAACGCAAGGGCCGGCGCCAGGTTGCGGGCGGCCATCAGCATGCCGGCCAGCACCAGTTCCTTGACGGCATTGGCATTGCCGCCCGGCGCGTTGAACACCGGCACGCCGCGCACTGACAAGGCCTTGACCGGAATGTTGTTGGTGCCGGCGCCGGCCCGTCCGACCGCACGCACACTGGCAGGAATGGTCATGCCGTGCATGTCCTGCGAGCGCACCAGGATCGCGTGCGGATCGGCAAAGGCCCGGCCGACCGTGTAGCGGTCATGCGGCAGCCGTTTCAGCCCGACGGCGGAAATCTGGTTCAGCACCAGGATATTGAAGGCATCAACCATGAGGCGCTTCGAATTCATGCATCGGCATCGACTCCATCGGTGGCGGCAGGCCTGCGAACGGCATGCCGTGGTGGATCGGGCCGCGCATGCCGCCCGACTCCAGTATTGCCATCGCACACGCGGCGCGCGAGCAACGAAACTTCATGCTGTCGCGCAGCCGCCAGACGTGGCCGGCGCCTGCGCTACGACCCACCGGTGCGCCCACGTGCCGCACGTGTGGTCTCATGCCGGCAAATGCCTGGCTTGGCGCGGGAGCGCATTGCCGGCACCGGCGACGCGCCGGCGTCGGCCATCGTGCAGGCCGGCGCTCATGAAGCCCAGCTTGCCGCGTGCGCCGGTGCGCGCATAGTCGGCCAGAAGCATCGCCACGACCTCTTCCGGTGCATGGCGCTGGTCGCGGGTCAGGAATTCATGCACCAGATCGAACAGGCGCTCCATCGCCAACTGATGGGTCTGACCGGTTTTCGCGTACAGCCAGTCGGAGAACGCGAGAAAGCGGTCGAATGCGGAAGCTGCGGCAACGCGCCCGAGAAGCAACGGCAGGGTCTGCCGGAAACGCCCCGAATTGGCTACGATGTCCCAGTAGCGGGCGAAGCGCGCCAGACCTTGCATGGTGGAAAAATCGATCGCGTCGGTGGCCAGAATGTTGTAGGGCGGGTCCGGGTTGTAGCGCATGCAGTGCGCCTCGGTATGGCGGATGATGGGCGTGCCGCGCAGGCGCTTCAGGATGCCGAACTGGATTTCATGCGGCTCAAGCGCAAGGAGCCGGTCAAACCCGGCGCCGAAGCTCGCAAGGGATTCGCCCGGCAGGCCGGCGATCAGATCCACATGCAGGTGCGCGTTCGACGATTGCCGCAACCAGCGCAGGTTGGCACAGGCGCGCTCGTTGTCCTGGCGCCGCGAGACCCGCTTTTGCACCTCCGGGTTGAAGCTCTGGATACCCAGTTCAAGCTGCAAGGCGCCGGCGGGAAAGCGTGCGATCGCCTCCTTCAGCGTCTCCGGCAAATGATCGGGCACCACCTCGAAGTGCACGAAGCAGGGATCCTCCGGATTGGCCTCAAGATGCGCCAAAAAATAGCCGAGGATGGACAGGCTGGTCCGGACGTTCAGGTTGAAGGTGCGGTCGACAAACTTGAACTGTCGCGCGCCGCGCTGCCACAGCCGGTCGATTTCCGCCATGAAGCGCTCAAGCTCGAATGGCCAGGCCGTCTTGTCCTGCGCTGAAAGACAGAATTCGCACTTGAACGGGCAGCCGCGCGACGCCTCGACATAGATGTGACGGCGCGCGATATCCTCGTCGTCATACTCCGTATAGGGCAGCGCGATGTCCGCCAGTGCCGGCTGCACGCCGGCATGCACTTTCGCCAGGGGTTGCACGCCGCCCAGGATCTGGCGCGCCAGGGCCGGAAAGGTGATGTCGCCCCAACCTGTCACCACATGATCGGCCAGCCGGCAGATGCGCTGCTCCTCGACTTCGAAGCTGACTTCCGGGCCGCCCAGCACCAGCACCACCTCCGGCGCCACCACTTTCAACATGGCGACGATGCGGGTGGTCTCCTCCACATTCCAGATATAGACGCCGAAACCGATGATGCGCGGCTTGTGCGCCAGCAGCGTTTCTACCGCCGTTTCGGTCTTCACACCCAGCACCAGTTCGACGATTTTCGTGTGCTCGCGCAAATCGCCCATGTTGGCGCGCAGGTAGCGCAGGCCCAGCGAGGCGTGCGAGTAGCGCGCATTGAGGGTCGAGAGCAGGATGCGAGACATGATGCGCCCATTTTACGCTGGCGAAGCAGGCGTCCCCGTGCTGTAATCCGGCCCTGATCATCGATCGTGACACACATGAACCGCCGCCAATTCGTCGCCACCACCGGCGCCGGCCTGGGGCTGGCAGACTGCGCCACCGCCCAGTCCACCGACCTGCCGCCCTGCGCCTACATCCGAACTGCCGACGTAGTCTATGAGCCTACCCCGCTGGGCGTGGTCGAGACCATGCTCGACTTAGCGCAGGTGCGCCGTGGCGATGTGGTCTATGACCTTGGCTGCGGCGATGGCCGCATCGTGGTTGCCGCAGCGCGGCGTGGCGCCGGCGGCGTCGGCATCGAGATCGATCCACGCTTAGTCGAATGGGCCGGGGCCAATGTTCTGGCCGAGCGGGTCGGCGACCAGGTGAATATCCGCAATCAGGACCTTTTCCTCACCGACCTCACGCCGGCCAGCGTGATCGCGCTGTACATCCTGCCGGAAATGAATCGCCGCCTGCGCCCCAAGCTGTTTGGCGAACTCAAGGTGGGGTCACGCGTGGTGGCCAACGGCTTTGAAGTGCCGGGCTGGAAGCCGGACCGGGTGGTCGATGTGCCTACGCGCTATTTGCACGCTTACCTGTACACCGTCAAACCCGAAGACAAGGCAGCCGCCGGCTGATTGCGCCATGACCACAAATGCCCAATTGACCCGACGCCGGTTTTTCACCGCTGCCGCACCAGTCGCCGCCGTTGCGGCAGTGACCGCCGGCAACGCTGCGGCACAGGCCAACCAGGCGCCCTGCGTGCCGCCGCGCACCGCCGACGTGGTCTATGAACCCACGCCGCTGGGTGTGGTCGATACGCTGGTGTCGGCCGCCGGCGTCGGCGACAAAGATGTGGTCTACGACCTCGGTTGCGGCGACGGCCGCTTTCTGGTGGCCGCCGCCCGTCGCGGCGCCATCGGCGTCGGCTTCGACCTCAACGTCAATCTGGTCGAATGGGCTGCCGCCAACGCCTTAGCCGAGCGGGTCAACGCGCGCGTGAGCTTCGAGGTGCGCGACCTCTTCACCGTCAACATGAGCCCGGCCTCGGTGGTAACGCTCTACCTGCTGCCCGAATTGAACCTGAAGCTGCGCCCAAAGCTGTGGCGCGAACTCGCCGTCGGTTCGCGCGTGGTGTCCAACGCCTTCGACATGGGCGACTGGGCGCCCGAGCGCACCTTCGAAGTGCCCACGCGCTACCGCCGCGCTTTCCTCTGGACCATCAAGCCGGAGCACAAACGGGCATAACAGCCGGTCGTAGCGCCGCCACGCCGCGCGCTCGAAGATCCCGCGCCGGCAGGCTTGCCCCGGCGCACCTGCCGCGTAGCGCTAACCCCGATCCAGCTTGAATCGCGTTACCGCCGAACGCAGATTCGAGGCCGTCCCTTCAATCTGCCCGGCCGCAGCGAGGGTCTGCGCACTGGCCGCGCAGTTGGTGCCGGCGGCCTGCGAAATGCGTTCGACATTGCCGGCGATGTTCGACGACAGCGCACTCTGTTCGCGCGTGGCCGCGCTGATGCCGTCGATACCGTCGGTCGCCCTGCCCACCAGATCGAGGGCCTCGTCGAGAGCCTGTTGCACGTCGGTCATGCGCTGCCGGCTGCTTGCGATCGACGTGGCGCCCGTCGCCAGCGCGGTCTCGACCGCGCCGGTCTTCTGGCCCAGCACGCCGGTGATGTTCTCGATCTCTTTGGCCGCCTCGACCGACTTCTCGGCCAGCTTGCGCACTTCGTCGGCCACCATGGCGAACCCACGCCCTTGATCTCCGGCGCGCGCCGCCTCGATCGCGGCGTTCAACGCCAGCAGGTTGGTCTGTTCGGCCAGCGCTTTCACCTGGCTGGCCATGGCGGTGATGGTTCTGGTGCTTGCTACGAAACCGCGCACCGATACCGAGATGGCGCCCACCGCGTTCTGCAGATCCGCAAGACGGGAAGCGAGTTCGCCCAGGCCGTCGGCGCTGCGCCGGACGCTCGCCAGGCTCTGCTGCGACAGTTCGCGCACGGTCTGCGCCGATTGCGCCACACTGGCAATCCCGGCGCTGGCTTTCTCGACCGCGGCTGCGACCGAACCGGCCGCTTCGTTCTGCTCGCGCGCACCCTCCGTGACATGCGCGGCCGAACTGTTCAATTGCAAAGCGGCCACTGACAACAGATCCGAATCGGCGCGCACTTTACCGACGATGGCCCGCAGGTTGCGAACCATTTCGCCCAGGGCCTGCTTAAGAAACGCGATTTCGTCAGCCCCTTCCGCGCTCACCTTTACCGTCAAATCGCCTTGCGCAACCAGTTGCGTGATGCGCAAGGCGTCGTTCAAGCCAGCGGAGATTTTGCGCATGATCAGCCAGGTCATCAAGGCACACGCAAGGATCGAAGCCAGCACGATGCCGATCAGAATGCCGGGCAGCGGCAGCGCCATGCCGACGGCGCCGACGATTGCGACAAATGCTGCCATGACGCCAAACCCCATGGTCAGGCACTGCTTGATACTGATACTCATATGACATCCTTTGCAATTCCGAAAGTCGTTCGCCGTA
>JAYVST010000229.1:0-4187 GCA_043775255.1 Burkholderiales bacterium | reverse complement strand
CATTGGCAGCCGTGGCCGGCGCCTGGATGCGCACCAGCACCTCAAGCTTGTTGTCGAACCCGGCCAGAAGGGCCTGGCGGCGCGGGTTGAGGACGATGGGGGTGTTGGCGACGAGATGGTCGTTCATGGGTTTCTCCTTGTAAAAACGGGGATGCGGTGCGTCCGGGGTTTTGAACGGGACGGGATGATAGGCGCCTGATGGCGATATGGGGGCGGATTGCGCCTGGATCGGGGGATTGGCTAAGCAGGTTTGATGAGGAAGGGCCGGGAGGCGGCTTCCCGCAAGGCGCGGCGCTAGTCGGTAGTCGCCAGAGGCGGGCAGAGGGGGAAAACGTGAATTCGGCGCTCCTGTTTTATGGGAAGAACAGGATAGAGGGCGCGAGGCTCGCCAGGTGAGCTTGGTTAGGTCGGGACCTGAATTGCTTGAAAAAAAATACCAGTGAATGTCTCGGAATACTCCTTGAGGCGCACCCTGCGAGCCCTTAGGATGTAAGGCTTCCTTAGATGATGACAAGTCCGCGCGTGAACCAGACTGAAAGCCTGTACAAGATCGAGTGGATACCGCCTGAGTCCAGCATGGTGCCGAGCAAGATGCGGCATTCCCAACAACGCGACGCCTTTGCTTATCCAAGAAGCTATCGCAGCACCCAAAGCCCGATGCAAGAATCGGACGACTCAAACCGTTGCCCCGCACTTTCGCAGGCAAAATTTTTCTCTTTGGCCTCTGGAAAAGACGAGGCAGATAGAGCGTTGCGATTGGTTGAAAGAATCACTCCCAAAGGCGATGCGGCGGGCTACATTCAAATCAGGGCTAGAGGCGCAATTTGAACGTCTTCGAATTTCGAGAAAACCTTGTCGGTGAATATGCCGAATTCACCCGCAGTTTCACGCGCATCAAGGCCGATGACATTCGCACTTACGTCGACTCGGCATACGCCTCGCAACGGTTCTGGCCCGAGCCGCTGGTCCAGATCAATCCGAATTTCAAGGCCGGTGGCACGGTCGAGGACTTCTGCCATGCGGGCCACCTGCACCCGCGTTGCGCCGACATTTTCCGCTTCGGCAAAAGCTCGTCGTCAGCCGGCCACTCCCTGCCACTACACAAGCATCAGGCGGAAGCAATCAGCCTGGCGGCGGCCGGCGAGAGCTATGTCCTGACCACCGGCACGGGTTCCGGCAAGTCGCTGGCGTATTTCATTCCGATCGTCGATGCGTGCCTTAAGGCCAGGGAAGCGGATCCGACGCCGCGCACCCGGGCCATCGTGGTCTACCCGATGAACGCGCTGGCCAACAGCCAGCTGGAGGAACTGAAAAAATTCCTGGGCGCGGATCCCAACGTCAGGCCAGTCACCTTTGGACGCTTTACCGGGCAAGAAGGGACGGAAGAGCGCGAGGCCATGAAGGCGAATCCGCCCGATATCCTGCTGACCAATTTCATGATGCTGGAGTTGCTGTTGACCCGGCAAAACGCCATCGATCAGCAGGTCATGGCGAACGCGCGTGGGCTGCGTTTTCTGGTTCTGGACGAGTTGCACACCTACCGCGGCCGGCAGGGTGCTGACGTCGCCCTGCTGGTGCGCAGGGTTCGCGAAGCCCTGGCCGACAAGCTCATCTGCATCGGCACGTCGGCCACCATGGCCACCGACGGCACCGAGATGGAGCGCAATTCAGTCGTCGCGCGGGTGGCCACGCGCCTGTTCGGCACCCCAATCCCGGATCGCAACGTCATCACGGAAACACTGCGCCGCACGACACCGGACGCGCAAACCGAAAAATCCATCTCGCCTTTGCTCGGGCCCGCCCTCCTGGCCGGTGTGCCCGCTGACCTCGACTATGCGCAAATGGCCGCGCACCCGGTTTCGGTTTGGGTCGAGCTGACGCTTGGCCTCGCCTACGAAAGCGGTAAGCCGCGCCGGGCCAAACCCAGAACCCTGAAAGAGGCGGCCAAGCTGCTCGCCGAAGCGGCCGGCCAGCCAGAGGCGGCATGCCGCGTCTACCTGCAGGAATTCCTGCTGCGCGCGCATACCGTGACTGACGAGTCGGGCAAATCCTTGTTCGCCTTCAAGCTTCATCAATTCTTCTCTGGCGGTGGAAGGGTATTTGCCACGCTTGAGGCCCCCGGCCAGCGCGTTGTTACGCTCGATGGGCAGCAGTTTGTCGCCGGCGACCGATCCCGCCATCTATATAACGTGCACTTCTGCCGGGATTGCGGCCAGGAATACGTCCCCGTGTGGGACGTTGACAGCCCCGAGGGGCGAACCTTCGAGCGGCGCAACATCGACGAGCGCCAGCACGAGGACGATGGCGTCAAGTTCGGCTTTCTGATGCCGGACGTTGCGCAAACCTGGAGCGATGCCGATCCCGAGCGTTACCCCGAAACCTGGGTCGAGGAGCGCGTCAACGGCGACTGGCGCGTCAAGTCCTCCTACAAGAAATTCATTCCGCAACCCGTCAAGGTACGGTCGGACGGCGTCACCACCACCGCCGATGACGGCGTGCCCGCCTGGTTCATACCGGGCAGCTTCCGCTTTTGCCTCGCCTGCGGTACTTCCCACGCCACGTCCGGCAAGGATTCGTTGCGCCTGACCTCGCTCTCCGGCGAAGGCCGCAGCTCGGCGACCACCATGCTGACGCTGTCGTCCCTGCGCTATCTGTATGAGCAGGACAACCAGTTGTCGCAGGACGCGAAGAAGGTCCTGGGATTTTCCGACAACCGCCAGGATGCGGCGCTGCAAGCCGGGCATTTCAACGATTTCGTGCAAGTGCTATTGATCCGCGCGGCGCTGTTGTCGGCGATCGAGCGCGCCCCGACCCATACCCTGTCGGAAAAGGAAATCGCCAACGCTGTGTTCGAGGCGCTCGGCTTCGACCGCGACGACCCCGCAGTCCGCGCCGAGTACATGCAACAGCCGGACGTGAAGGGAAACACGCGCCGTCAGGTGCAGGATGCGATGCGCTCCATCCTTGGCTATCGCAGCTTCTACGACCTGCGGCGCGGATGGCGATTCAACAACCCCAATCTGGAACAACTCGGGCTGGTGCGTGTCGCGTACCAGGACATCGACAATTTGGCGGCCGACAAGGAGGAATGGGCGGATGCGCCGCCCGTGTTGCAGGCCGCACGACCTGAAGAGCGGGCCATGGTTCTGCGCGCCCTGTTCGAGACCATGCGTCAAGGCCTGTGCATCGCAACGCGCTACCTCGATGGCACTGAACTCGACCAGCTTCGAACCCTGAGCTTTGCCAATCTCCGCGAGCCCTGGGGCTTCACCGAAGACGAGCGGCCGATACCGGCAAAATGGTTCGTCACCAGCCGCCCACCTGAAAGTGCACCGACCCGCAGGCGCAAGCTCAAGCTGGAGGACTATCTGGTCATCGGGTCGAGCCGCTCGCGCCTCGGACGCGAGTTGCGCAAAGGCAGCACCTGGGGTGGCGCCAATCCGTACTACAAGCAGATCAACGACCAGACCTATCCAGCCGTGATCGCAGCGCTCCTGACTGCGGCCGAAAGTTACGGCCTGGTGCGCAAGGAAGAAACCGATGTCGGCCTCACCGGCTGGCAACTCAACGGCAGTGCCTTGCTGTGGGCCGCCGGCGAAGGCAAAAGCACGACGCAAGCGCAGGACAACGCATTCTTCCGCAACCTGTATCGCAACATCGCGCGCCTTCTGGCCGAGCCGGCGCACCAGTTGTTTGATTTCGAGGCGCGCGAGCACACTGCCCAGGTCGAGCAGCAAGACCGCATGGAACGCGAGGCCCGCTTCCGCTTCACCGAGAAAGATCGTGCGGAGTGGACCAAGTCGCACGGCAGCGCGCTCGAATGGTTGCCGGTCATGTTTTGCTCGCCGACGATGGAACTCGGCGTGGACATCGCCTCGCTCAACACCGTTTACATGCGCAACGTGCCACCGACGCCGGCCAACTATGCGCAGCGCAGTGGCCGCGCCGGACGCGCCGGACAACCCGCCCTGGTCATCACCTACTGCGCCTCACAGTCGCCGCATGACCAGTATTACTTCCGCGATCCGGTTCGCATGGTGCACGGCCAGGTGAACGCGCCGACGCTGGATCTGGCCAACCGCGAACTCGTGCAGAGCCACCTGCAGGCCATCTGGCTGGCCGAGACCGGCAAGAAGCTGGGCAACAGCATTCGCGACCTCCTCAATATGGAGAAGCCGGACGAATTA
>JAYVST010000228.1:0-3337 GCA_043775255.1 Burkholderiales bacterium | reverse complement strand
GAGGAAATCGCCGAGGTCGTCGCGCGTGCCACCGGCATTCCGGTATCGAAGCTGATGCAGGGCGAGCGCGAGAAACTGCTCAAGATCGAGGACAAGCTGCATGAACGCGTCGTGGGCCAGGATGAAGCGGTGCGCCTGGTATCGGATGCGATCCGGCGTTCGCGCGCCGGCTTGGCCGACGAAGGCCGGCCGTACGGCTCCTTCCTGTTCCTGGGGCCCACCGGCGTGGGCAAGACCGAGCTGACCCGTGCATTGGCCGGCTTCCTGTTCGACTCCGCCGACGCCATGATCCGCATCGACATGAGCGAGTACATGGAAAAGCATTCGGTCTCGCGCCTGATCGGCGCGCCGCCCGGCTACGTCGGCTACGACGAAGGCGGGCAACTGACCGAAGCGGTGCGCCGCAAGCCCTATTGCGTGATTCTTCTCGATGAAGTCGAGAAAGCCCACGCCGATGTCTTCAACGTGCTGCTGCAGGTGTTGGACGACGGCCGCATGACCGACGGCCAGGGCCGCACCGTGGACTTTCGCAACACCGTCATCGTGATGACCTCCAATCTCGGCTCGCACAAGATTCAGAGCATGGCGGGCGACGATCCCGAAGTGATGAAGATCGCGGTGATGGCCGAAGTCAAGACCCATTTCCGCCCCGAGTTCGTCAACCGCATCGACGAGATCGTCGTCTTCCATGCGTTGGACGAGGCCAACATCAAGGCGATCGCTAAGATCCAGCTTAAGCGCCTCGAGGAACGGGTGCGCAGGATGGACATGGAACTCGACGTCTCCGAGGCCGCGCTGATGGAAATCGCGCATGCCGGTTTCGATCCGGTCTACGGCGCGCGGCCGCTCAAGCGCGCGATCCAGTCCTCGATCGAGAACGCGTTGTCGAAGAAAATCCTGGCGGGTGAATTCGGCCCGAAGGACACGATTCGTGTCGATGTCAGGGGCGGCGGGTTCGTCTTCGAGAAGGCGGCGGCCAGCGCGACCGCCAAGCCCGAGCGCGCCATCGTTTGATCATGGGCGGTGCGCGCGCCGCCCCGATCAGTCGCGGTACGAGGGGGCGATGCGGTCAGTCGCGGTACGACGGATCGATGCGGTCGAGCATGCGCAACAGCGCGGGCCAGATACGCGCGACCGCCTTGCGGCCCGGCGCCTCGAAGACGCCGGCCACCTGCGCCGCAATCGCATCATCCACCCGCACCACTTCCTCGCCGCAGCTAAGCATCGTCACCTGCGCCTGGCAGGCACGCTCAAGGTAGTACATCACGTCCCAGGCTTCCGAGATCGTGCGCCCGCAGGCGAGCAGACCATGGCTGCGCAGGATCATCGCCATGCGTTCGCCCAGCGAGGCCGTAAGGCGCGTCCTTTCTGCGTCGGTGAAATAGACGCCTTCGTAGTCGTGGTAGGCGAGGCGGCCGGTGAAGCGCATCGCGTGCTGGGTCAGCGGCAGCAGTCCGCGCCGCAGACCCGCGACGGCGATGCCTGCCCCCGTGTGGCTATGCATCACGCACGCCACGTCGGGCCGCGCCCGGTGCACCGCGCTGTGAATGGTGAAGCCGCCGGGATTGATGCCCAGGCCCGTCGGGTCGTAGTGCACGTTGCCGTCGATATCGACCTCGATCAGGTTCGAAGCGCTGACTTCGTCGAACATCATGCCGTAGGCGTTGATCAGAAAGCGGTCATGCCGGCCCGGTACCCGTGCCGAGATGTGCGTATAGATCAGGTCGGTCATCCGGTAATGATGGAACAGGCGATAGCAGGCGGCCAGATCGACGCGGGTCTGCCATTCACGCTCGGACATGGCGGCCGCACGTGTCGTGACAGGGAGGTCGTGCGTCGCCGCGCTGTCGCGGCCTTGGGCGTTCATGTCATCGATTCCTTGTCGTCATTGCGCAGGTCTGCGCGAAGTCACCGGCGGCGGTCCGCTCCGCTTTGCCGCACCGTGTGCCGGATGGCCGCCGCCGAACGGGTAGACCGGGCAGCCCAGCCGTTGCGACAGCATCCGGGCCGCGGTGTGCAGCTGTTCGATAAGCCCGGATTCGTCCGTCTGTCCGACCAGGTGCGAGGGAAACGCCAGGCTGAGCGCGCCTGCGAGCGCCTGGCCGGCGTCGAAGATCGGCACGCCGATAGTGCCCAGTCCCTGCGTGGTTTCGTCGCGCTGGATGGCGTAACCGTCGGTATGGACGCGCAGCAGGACGCGCGCAAGCGCGCGGCGGTCGGTCAGCGTATGGCGTGTCAGGCGCGTCAGCGCTCCACTGCCCAATAGTCCGGCCGTGCGAGCGGGGTCGGAGAAGGCGAGCAGCACCCGCCCGGCGGTCGTCGCGTGTGCCGGCAGCCAGGTGCCGACGCGCCAGCCGGTATTGACGAACATCGGGCCTTCGGCGCCGAGCAGGTAGAGCACGCGGTCGCCATCCTGGACCGAGAGGCGGGTGCTGTGGCCGGACTGGCGCATCAAATCGCGCAACACCGGCATTGCCTCGCGCGCGAGCCGATCCTGATTGACAAAGCGCGCGCCGAGCACGAACGCGCGGACCCCGACGGTAATCGTGCGCGACTTCGGGTCCTGCACCAGGAGGCCGGACTCGACAAACGCGGCGATCGCCTTCGAGACATGGCTCTTGCCCATGCCGGTTGCTGCGGCCAGATCGCCGACGCTGGCGCCGGCCCGCTCGCTGGTGAATTGCAGCAGGATGCGCAGCGCGCTGCGCAGGGACTTCATCGACTCCGACGCGGCGGCGGCGCCCGCCGGCGCCGGCCGGTCCGGGTGCTTCCCGCTCATGCCTGCGCCATCAGAAGCGAGCGGCAGGCGCCGACATCGATCTTGTCGTTGCCTAAACGCGGCAGGGCATCGGTGAACGCGATGGTGCGCGGAATCTTGAAGCCGCCCAGTTGTGCGCGGCAAGCACGCTCGATGGCGGCGGTCGTGAGCGAAGGATCGGCCGCCACCACCAGCGCGGCGACGCGCTGGCCGAGCCGCTCGTCCGGCAGGTCGACCACCATCGCGTCGGCCACTTCGGGCATCGCCAGCAGCACCGCAGCGACCTCGGCCGGGTAGACGTTTTCGCCGCCGGTCTTGATCATGTGGTCGGTGCGGCCAAGGAAGTGCAGGGCGCCTTCGGCGTCGATCATGCCGAGATCGCCGGTGGGCAGCCAGCCGGCGTCGTAAGGTCGAAGCGAGCGCAACATGTCGCCATCCCAGTAGCCGGGCGAGACACCGTCGCCGCGCACCACGATTTCGCCGGTGACGCCCGGCCGGCAGGGCTTCTGCATGGTTGCGTCGAACACCGCGATTTCGGAGCTGTTGCGATTGCCGTAGCCATGGGCGTCGAAGCGGCGC
>JAYVST010000227.1:0-5497 GCA_043775255.1 Burkholderiales bacterium | reverse complement strand
TCACATGAATCTGTTGCGCAGGCCCGCAGCGCGCTCCCTCAAGGGAGTGTTTACATGCCTTGCCCTGTTCGCGGCTGCGACCCTGCAAGCTCAGGAGTTTCCCGCGCGTCCGCTGCAGATGATGATGCCATTCCCACCCGGCGGCATCGTCGACATCATGGGCCGAGGCTTCGCCCAGGCACTGGGAACGCGCCTCGGTCAACAGGTGGTGGTGGTGAACCGGCCCGGCGCCGGCCTGACCATAGGCATGGCCGCAGTGGGCCAGGCAGCGGCCGACGGCTACACCATGATCTACACCCCGGTGACGCCGATCACCATCCAGCCGCACCGCATGAAGAACCTTTCCTACACGCGTGAGCAATTCATCCCGCTGTGCCAGGTGTATGAAAGCCTGTTCTTCGTTGCCGTAGGTCCGAAATCGCCGTTCCAGGACCTGCATTCGCTGCTCACGTTCGCGCGCGCCAATCCCGGCAAGCTGCGCTATGCGACGCCGGGTATCGGCAGTTCGCCGCATCTTGCCGGCGCGGAACTTTGGCAAAAGGCCGGCGTGCAGCTGACCGACGTCCCCTATGCCGGCGAGATCCAGGCCATGCCTTCGCTGGTGTCGGGCGACATCGACCTCGGCATCATCACGACCACCGGCGTCAACATGGGCAAGCTGCGGCCGCTGGCGGTGTACGCGGACGAGCGCTTTTCCGCTTATCCCAACGTACCGACCCTGGCGGAGGCCGGGTTGCCGGTGCTGCCTTCCGGCTACGGCGGGATTTTCATCCGTGCCGACACGCCGGCGACTATCGTCGCGCGCCTGGCAACGGCGTGCAGGGAGGCCGCTGCCGACCCCGCCTACCGGGATCTTGCGCAGAAGCAGTTCCAGTTGTCGAACTACGTCGATCGTGCCGGGTTTTCGACGCGCGTCGAGGCCGACTACCGCGCCAAGGCACAGCTGCTGCCGACCTTGAAGCTTCCGGAGTAGGCCATGCGGGTACTCATTGTCGGCAGCGGCATCGCCGGCCAGACCCTTGCTTGTGCGCTGGCCAAACGCGGCATCGGCTGCGACATGGTCGAGATCAAGCCGGCTTTCGACATCGCCGGCGCAGGCCTGTATGTGCAGGGTCCGGCCTTGCGCGCGTTACTCGACATCGGCGTGGTGCAGGCGATCGTCAGCCGCGGCGAACCCTTGCCCGACGACTATTCCCATGCCTGCGACAGCGCGGGCATTGTGCTGGCCAGGCCGTCCTATCCGCGCATCGCCGGCGCCGGAATTCCAGCGGTGGTGCCGATCCGCCGCAAGGTGCTGCACGACATCCTCTCCGACGCGGTCGTGGCCGCCGGTGTCGCCGTGCGGATGGGCGTCACGGTCGAGTCGATCGACGACTCCGGGGCGCGCACTGCGGTGCGCTTCAGCGACGGCTCGCGCGGCGAATACGACCTGGTGGTCGGCGCCGACGGAATCCGCTCCAGGGTGCGCGAGCTTGTCTTCGGTGCGCTCGAACCCCGCTTCAGCGGCTATGCAAACTGGCGGGTGATCCTGCCGCGCCCTGCGGGCCTGCGGCGTACCACCTGGATGATGGGGCGCGGCAACTCGTTTGGCATCATTCCCATCGCCCACGACACGGTCTACATCGGCGGGGTGAGCAAGGAGCCGGGCAACCCGCGCTACGAGCGCGATCGACTGCCCGCGCTGTGCCGCGAAAAGTTCTCCGGGTTCGGCGGCCTGGCCCCCGCGTTGCTCGCGCAGGTGACCAACCCGGCGCAGGTGGTCTACACACCGATCGAAGAGGTGCTGATGCCGGCGCCGTGGCATCGCGGCCGCGTGGTGGTGCTGGGCGACGCCGCGCATGCCGGCACGCCGTTTTGGGCCATGGGCGCTTCGATGGCGATCGAGGACGCGGTGCTGCTGGCGATGCTGCTTGAGCGCGGTGGCCCGGTAGCGTCGATTTTGAGCGACTGGATGAAGCGGCGGCTGGAGCGCTGCCTGTTCGTGCAAAAAGGTTCAATGGAAACCGGACGGCGCTCGCACGACGAGGCGCCGGAGGCGATCGAGGCACGCGATCGCTACATCCGCACCATGATGGAAGCCGACGTCGCCAAACGCTTCGCCCGACTCGCCGAGCCTTTTGCCGAGTAGGTTTCCGGAAAGCCGGCGACGCACCGATCCGGCGCGGCACCAACCGCGCGTGGAGCAAGGGCTCGGACGGCTATTGCCACATCGCAGGCGAACGCCTCGACCTCCGGCTCAGCCATTCATCGCCTTGACCGCCGGCGCCTTGCCGGAGAGCTCGCTGAAGCTCTTCGACGGATCATCGATTATCGTTACGTCCCAGTCGGGTTCGTTCATGAACGCATCCGGCACCCGGCCGAGCCAGTGCCAGTTGCCGAAACGCGGCTCCCACAAGCGCGGCTTCCAGGCGTCGGTCAGATAGTCGGTGTCGGCGGAATATTCGGACATGCCGCCGGCCGGATTGGCGAGGTAATAGAACACCGAGGAGCCGATGCGATGGCGGCCGATGCCGAGGTCGCTTTTCCAGCCGCGCCGCTGCATGTGGTCGGCGCCGACCATTACCTCGTCGACATTTTGCACACCGTAGGCAACATGGTGCCAGGCGAGGACGCCGGTCTTGAGGAAAAAGACACTGTGGTGTTCGTGGCGACCCTCGCAGCGCATGAAGACGCCCAGGCCGCGCGACACATCGGAGAGGCGAAATCCGAGACGCTGGATATAAAAAGCCATCGCGCGATCGATGTCGGGCACGCCGAACACCACGTGGTTGATGCAGCGCGGCGCCGCGCGCTTGACCCAGCGGCGATGCGCGTTCCAGCGGCGGATTTCACCGGGTGCGTTTTCCGTGGAGGCCACCGCCTCCAGCGGCTTGCGCGCGAACAGGCGGAAGCCGATCGCGATGCCGCAATCATCGCTGGTATGCAGGGTGCCGTCGGCGTCGCGACGTACCGGGCGGTCCGCGCCAAGCGATTTCTCCAGGGAGTCGAGCGCAGCCTGCGTATCGACCCCCCAGATCACCTCCCGCACGCCGGGCGTGGCGGTGAAGCGCTGCGCCAGCGCGGGATCGTCATCGCGCCGGATCAGGACCGTACCGCCGTCTTCAAGCGCATAGTCGATACCAGCGGCGTCGCGCCGGGTGGCGCTGAGACCGAAATCGTCATGAAAGCGGACCGCTGCTTCCAGATCGTCGACGCCGTAGATCAGGGACTGGACACCGAGTAAAGCCATGTCGCCTCCGCAGGTAGGTATGGATCGTTCAGTTTGTCGTGGGTCGCAGGATGGTCTGCGGCCGATGGCGGCGCACCGCGTCATGGTGGGTCGAATCCTGCCCCAGGTAGACACCGCGCTCCCAGGTGCGCTTCAATGGATCGGCCACGTCGAGCGACATGCGGCCGATGCCATGCACTAGAATTTCCACCTTTTCGCCGTCCTGCAGGAACCCCAGGCCTTCGTGATTGGTGCCGCACGAGAGCACATCGCCGGAATTGAGTGTCATCACCTTGCTGGCGAATTCGATGATCTCCGGGACCGGATGCTCCATGTCGTCGGTGTTGTAGTTGTGGCGCAGTTGGCCGTCGTTCCAGAACTGCACGTGCAGGTCGTTCGGATTCGGGATCTCGTCGGCGGTGACGATGCAGGGGCCGAGCGGGGCGAAGGTGTCGAACGATTTTCCCAGCCAGCTCATGGGCGGATTGGAAGGCCAGGTGCGCCGCCCTTCACCGCGCGCGGTCACGTCGATCATGCAGGTATAGCCGAAAACCGCGCTGCGCCAATCGGCCCGCCCTACCATTTTCGCCGGTCCCTTGATCACCACCGCGAGTTCCGCTTCGTGCATGAAGGACCAGGGTTCGGTGAACTCCGGTAGGCCGATGGTGTCGCCCGGACCGATGACCGCGTCCGGATTCTTCATGAACATGTTCAGCGGCCGCGCATCGCGCTGCGCATGTTCCCAGTAGTTGGCGATACACGCGAGGATCTTGCCCGGACGCGGCAGCGGCGGGCCGAGGCGCACGGAGTCGAGCGGGTGCGCGGTGAATTCACGCGCGGCTGTTTCGAGCCCGGGCCGTAGTTCCTCGAAGTCGTCGATGATGTTCTGCATCGTCAGTTGCGGCGTGTGGCCGAGGCGTACCAGCTTGGTGATGTCAACCACGCCGCCCTCGGTGAGCAGTCCGGGCGCAAGCGCGCTCGCGGAGGGCTGGCGATACAAGACGAGCTTCATGGCATGGCTTCCTGGCGGTACGTACGGCTGGCGGGCCGCACCGGCGTCGCGGAGTATTCCCGACACAGGGAATAAAGTCAATACGCGCCGATGCCGCGCAGCGACCACATGCGCGGCGACCACATTATGCAAGCGTCCTGCGGGCGGTTAACATGCGGCGTGTGATGGTGCCGCGTCGGCATTGTCATCACCCCTTTACCCATCTCCAATGATCGCCCGCGTTGTCAAGACCGCCGCATTGCCGCGCCAAGTGGCGCGGGCTTCCGCGACTGCCGTTGGCAGGCGCGGCCAGGGACGACCGCCGCGGGCGGATTCCGAATTCACCCGTGCGCGCCTGATCGCCGCCACGCGCGCCCTGCTGCACAAGAACAAGCCGGCGAAGATCACGCGCTTCGACATCGCGCGCGCGGCCGGCGTCGATCCAGCGCTGGTGCGCTATTACTTCGGCAACAAGGCGGCAGTGTTCAGCGAAGTCATCCGCGTGGTGTCCGAGGAACTGAAGTTGCGGCGGGCAGCGCTGCCTGCGACCGGCACCGTGATCGAACGACTTCAGGCCTATCTGCAGGTCTGGCT
Source organism: Burkholderiales bacterium (assembly GCA_043775255.1). Classification (GTDB taxonomy): domain Bacteria; phylum Pseudomonadota; class Gammaproteobacteria; order Burkholderiales; family JAEUOS01; genus JAEUOS01. Next base: position 704 of record JAYVST010000227.1, on the reverse strand, counting down.
CGAGGTGTTCACCGACAACCCGCATTTCCACGAACTGGTGGTAGAGCAGGTGTTTTATGCCGACGAGACCGGGGCCCCGCAAAGGCTGCGCAAGTTCATCGAGCGTGCCTATCCGGAGCTCGAAGCGCTGGTGCGGGAGGGCATCGCGAACGGCGAACTGCGCACAGCCGATCCACGCTTCGTCTATCTTTCCATCGTCGCCCTCACCGAATTTTTCGCCACGGCGAGCCCCTTGGTCGATGCGCTGTTCGGCAAGCGCGGCGCGGCTGCGCGGCAGCGTGCCGAATACGGCCGTTTCGCCGCAGGTTTGCTTATCGACGGCTTGCGCCAGCGCTGATATCGTCCATGCCGCCGTGGCGTGGCCTCCAGGGCGTGGCCGCCTGGTCGCGTCACCTGATACGCTTCGCCCCATGTTCAAGTATCTGCAGTCGCGCGTGCGCGGCACCGCCAGCACCGGGCCCGGGGCGCCGCCGGCGGGATTGATGGCGTTCTACTGGCACTTCGCCGACCAGACACGGCGCTGGTATCTGGCGATGTTCGCCACCAGCCTGGCGGTGGCGCTGATCGACACGCTGATTCCACTTTTCATCGGCGCCTTGGTGTCGCTCATGCAGGCGGCTGACCGTCAGGCCGCGCTGGCGGAAAAAGCGCCCATGCTCACCGGCATGCTGGTGGCGGTGCTGGTGGTGCGGCCGCTGGTCCTG
>JAYVST010000226.1:0-4840 GCA_043775255.1 Burkholderiales bacterium | reverse complement strand
AAGAGCCGCCCGCCGCGGCCGGAAATCCCGCGCAACCGATGATCAGGATCGCCAGCGGAAGCGTCACCATCGGCCAGAATGCCTCGCGCAGCACTGGCGGTCCCCCACCTCGATTTCCCGCCGGGGAAAGATGATGCGTCTGCAAGTCCGCCTCCCGATGTGCGCTGGTACGACGACACGTCATTGGAACCTCGAACGCGTGCGCCGAATCGGCCGAAATGCGGGCCAAAACACGCCGTTCTCGACGGAGTTAACGGCAGCGGCGCCGGCATCTTTAGGAGCGCCGATGGCTTGGCAGCGGCATTTCGGTGCGGCGGTAAAGGCTTAGGGCCCGGCGTGGCGCGCCTCATGCAGCAGCAGCCATTGCTTGGTCGCTAAGCCGCCGGCGTAGCCGGTCAGGGATCCATCTGTACCTACCACCCGGTGACACGGCAGGACGATGGCAAGCGGATTCCGGCCGTTCGCCGCCCCGATGGCGCGCACGGCGGTGGGCCGGCCGATGCGCGCCGCCTGTTCCCGGTAGGTGGCGGTGGCGCCGGCCGGGATCGAGCGCAATGCCAACCACGCCGCCGCCTGGAATTCCGTGCCTCCCGTGTGCACCCTGAGGTGTTCGATGGCGCCGAGATCGCCGTCAAAGTAGGCACGCAACGAGTTTGCGGCGGGGCCCGGTGCAGATTTTTCGACCAGGCGATAGTGGCGGTAGCGCCGCGCCAGCAGGCGATGCATGCGTTCTTCGAAGCCCGCGAAGTCGACCGCACAGACCAGGTCGCCATCGGTGACCACATGGACGGCGGTGAACGGTGCGCCTCGGGGCGCTTCGATGTGTTCAATGTGCAGCAGGTGCGTTGCGGTTGTCATGCGGCATCCTTTGGGTTGAAATTCCAGAGCGCCTGCGCGGCATAGGCGCGCCACGGCCGCCAGCGCTCGGCATGCCGCGCAAGTTCGCGCGGCGTCTGTGCGATTCCGAGTATGCGGGCCGCGCGCAGCAGGCCCAGGTCGGCGGCCGGGAACGCGTCGGGGTCGGCGAAACCGCGCATCGCGATGTATTGCGCGGTCCAGGGGCCGATGCCCGGCAATGCCACCAGTTCCGCGCAAAAGGAATCCAGCCCGGCATAGCGCAGGCGCCAGTCCGGACGATCGGCGACATGGCGCGCCAGGCCGATCAGGGTGGCGGCGCGCGTGCGGATGATGCCCAGCGCGGTCAATTGCTCGACCCGCAATGCGGCGATGGACTCCGGCGCCGGAAAAAGAAGTTGCAGCTGGGCGAGATGGCCGTCATGCGGCGTGCCGAAACGCGCCACCATGCGTGCCGCCAGCGTGGTCGCACCGGCCACGCTGATCTGCTGCCCAAGGACGGCGCGCAAGGCCAGTTCGTACGGATCCCACGCCACCGGCACGCGCGCGACACCGGCGGCAAGCGTGGGCCGCAGCAACACATCGCCCGCCAGATCGGCGCCGATCGACGCCAGTGGCGCGGCCACGTCGAACATGCGCTTGACGCGCGCGACGATCAGCGGCAGCCTGACCGGATCGGCGAACGCGCTTTCCAGACACAACTGGCCGCGTTCGCGGACCAGGGCGAAACTGCCCGGTGTGGCGCCGATGCGGATGTTGCGGGCATAGCGGCTGTCGTCGGCCGACTCCACGCCGGCGAAGGCGCGCGCGCGGTAAAACGCCAGCATTACCGCGAAGGATGCTTCCGGATAGGGCCCAAGACGCAGGGCGATAGTCCCGGCGGCGCGTCCTGCGGGCGCATCGCCGGCGCCGCGCGGACCAGACACTTTCACCGAGAAGGCGCGTCGCAGTGCCTTGGGCGTGGTCCGGTAAGCGGCTGCGAATGCCGCGTTGAAGCGGCGGACACTGGCGAAACCGGCTGCGAATGCCACCTGCGTGAGCGGCAGGCCGGTCTCGTCGATCAACTGGCGCGCGAACAACAGGCGCCGGGTCTGCGCCACCGCGACCGGCGACGCCCCGAGGTGGGTCTGGAACAGCCGCCGCAAATGCCGCGCGGTGACCCCGATATGGTCGGCTAAGGATTCAAGGGTGGCACAGTCGAGCGCGCCGGCGTCGATCGCGCCGAGCGCGCGCGCCACCAGGGCCGCGCCCGGCGCGCCGACGCCACCGGGTCGCGGCGCGCGCTCGGGACGGCAACGCAGGCAGGGCCGAAATCCGGACTCGAACGCCGACGCCGCACTGGCATGAAATTCGACATTGGCGCGCCTGGGCGTGCGCGCCGGGCACACCGGACGGCAGAAGATCCCGGTGGTGCGCACGGCGACGAAAAAACGGCCGTCGAAACGCTCGTCGCGGGTCTCGTAGGCGCGAAAACAGGTTTCGGCGTCCAGCCCGGAAGGCGTGACGGGGTCTTGCAGGTCGGAAGTGTCAGCAGAGCGTGGCATACCGTCACTGTAGCCCGTTACGGCACACCATACTGGCCGTTTTCGGACCTCGATGAAAGCCCTTGCCGCGCGACCGGGCGGGGCCGGGGCGGGGTTGGCGGATGCGCCCCTGTGCGGGCGCCCGGCACAAGCTCAACGGCCGGGTTCGCCCAGCGAGATATCGCCATACCAGGACTCGGCTTGCGTCCTGGTATTGTCGGTGTCGGTCAAGATGCCGATGCCGGTGATGGGCCCGGGTTCTTCGCCATAGGCGCGGCGAAAGTCCTCGTAGAGGTCGCGCCGCACCTGTTGCCAGGCCCCGAGGCCCTCTTCGCCCGATTCCGCCACGATCATACGGATACGTTCGGTGAAACGGCTGGTGATCACGGCCTCGCGCGGGCTGGTGCGCGCCCAGATGTACATCAGGGTCGCGTAAGGCAACTCCTGCCCGGTCACCGCCTTGACCTGGGCTGCGAACATGCGCTCGGAAAAGTCGAGTTTGGCGCGGTCACCGTCGAAGCGCACCACCAAGCGCAGCGGCGCGTCCTCGGTGGCGCTCCTGGTATTGTCCTGGCCGCGCACCAGCGCTTGGGTCTTCCAGCGCCATGCGAGTTCGCGAAAACGCCGCGCATCGACCCGGTCGAGCGGATGGATCAGTCCGGATGCGGAATCGTCGGCGCGCGCCAGCACCACGGTGGCGCCATCGTTTTGCACCAGATCGTAGCTGGTCTGTTTCTTGAATTTCGCCAGCGTCCACACCTGCCAGCCGCCGGGCAGCGCGCCCCCGGGTTTCGCCAACGAAAACGGCGTCACGTCGGACAGAACGATCTTCTCTTGTTGAGTGGTCAGTGGCGCGCAGCCGGCCAGGCCGGCCAGCCATAGCACCACGATTGCAAGCGCGCGCATCACCTTGACGTGTCTCCGGCGTGTTGTTGTTGGCGGCTCGCGGGACTCCGCCGCGCGCGGATGATAGCGCAGCCCGCCATTGCGCCACCTCATCGCGGCGCAAGCGCCCTGTTTCATCGCACCGATCGCGCCCTGTTTCATCGCATCGATCACGCCCTGTTTCATCGCATCGATCGCGCCCTGTTTCACCGTACCGTCGGCGCCGGTTCGTTGTATTGCCAAACCTCGGCTTCATCGCACCTAGACCCCGCTTCGCCGCAGCGGCGACGCCCCCTTCCCGGCGCCGCCGCCATCGACTCGACAATGTCTATTGCGCCTGCGGACGAATTCGTGTGCAATGCACCCATGGCCAAGGAAAAGAAGTACGACATCAGCGTTTCGGTTCGCACCCAGTTTCTGCCGGAGCAAAGCGACCGTGAACGGGGTCCGTTCGTCTTCGCCTACTTCATCACCATCCGCAACACCGGCCAGGTTCCCGCCCAGTTGATCAGCCGCCACTGGATCATCACAGACGCGGAGGGGCGTTCGCAGGAAGTCAAGGGCCTGGGCGTGGTCGGCCAGCAGCCCTTGCTCAAGCCTGGCGAAGAGTTCCAGTACCAGAGCGGCACGCCGCTGGCCACAGCGGTGGGCACCATGCGCGGCACCTATCAGATGGTGGCCGAAGACGGCACTCAGTTCGACGCGCCGGTCGCGCAGTTCATGCTTTCGATGCCGCGCACTCTCCATTAGACGCGCAGAAGCGGTCTTCGGCTTTCGCGCCTATCGTTCGGCCGTGAATTGCCGGCGCCACCGGTAGACTCGCAGTCGGACCTCCCACGGAAAAGCCCTTGCGTCGCTGGATCAACCGCCTCATCACCCCGCCGCTCATGTTCGGCGCAGCGCTGATCCTGTTTGCCGAGGAAGTGGTGTGGGAGTTCCTCAAGCGGATGATGGCGGCGCTCGGCCGGTGGCCGCTGATCCGCTCCGCCGAGGCGCTGATCGCGCGCCTGCCCCCCTATGCCGCCGCCACCGCCTTTCTCCTGCCGGGCATCCTGCTCTTGCCGGTGAAGATCGTCGCACTCTGGCTGATCACGCATGACGAGGCGGTGCTCGGGTGCGTGGTCATTGTCGCGGCCAAGCTTGCCGGCACCGCGCTGGTGTCGCGCATCTTCACCCTGACCCGCCCTGCCCTGATGTCGCTTTCCTGGTTCGCCCGCCTGTACGCACTTGTCATGCGCTGGCGCGAACGTCTCTACGGCTACGTCAAAGCAAGCGCGGCGTGGCACTCGCTGCAACGCGCTCGCGCACGCATGCGCCAATTCTTCGCGCACCTGAAACCGGGACGCTTTGCGCTGCGCCTGCGCGCATTGAAGCGGCTAAGAAAGCGCGCAGCACCCCGCTGAGCGCGCCAGGTCTGCGACAATTCAACGCTCTTCTCCGGTATCGGCCGGTCGCGCCTTCGCATTTTCGGCGGGCGATGGCGGCTTGCGGCGCGGCATGGTCCACCAGACGATCAGCGCGGCCAGCGCCAGCACCGCCGCCATTTCCAGGTAAATGATCCACATTCCGCCTTCAAA
>JAYVST010000225.1:0-1638 GCA_043775255.1 Burkholderiales bacterium | reverse complement strand
ACCGTGGTGCGCGACGCCGCAGCGCCTTCGAGCACTTTCAGCGCAAGTTCGAGGGTGGCGTCGCATGAGGCTTGATCGAAAGGCCGCCCGGCGGCATTGCCGAGCGGAAAGTCGCTGAACAAAAAGCGCGGCACGCCGACATGTTCGACGATATCCTTGGCCGCGCCCATGATCACGGTGGAGATGCCGTTTTCTTCCAGATGGCGCGCGGTGAGGCTCATGGTCTGGTGACACACCGGGCAGTTCGGCACCAGCACGGCGCAATCGACGGCATCGGCCTTGAGCATGGCGAGCACTTCGGGACAATCGACCTCCAGGGTATGGCGCTGGCTACGGTTGGTCGGCACGCCGACAAAGCGCGGCGCGATCGCGCCGATGCGCCCTCCAGCGAGCGCGCGGCGCAGGGCGGCCAGCGGAAACCATGCGTGCATGTCGTCGCCGGCGTGCAGGCGATCGACCGCCACATGCGAAACACGCAGGTCATGGTCGGCAGCGCTGTCGCCGGCATAGGGCTTGTAGAACTTGGCGGCGGCGTTGTAGGGCGAAAGCACGCTTTGCGCGCCCTTCGTCGGATCGAAGGGCACAGCGGTGGTCAGCAAAGCCAGCCTGCACTGCGCAAGCGGTTTGCCAAGGGGCGCGAACGGCACATCGCTGTAGTGCGCATAGCGGTACGGATTGCCATAGCCGAGCAGGTCGTACCACTGGTGCGTGCGCTGGATATAGCGGATCGGCTGGTCCCAATCGGGCGCGCAGTCGACTTCGGGAATCGGCTGGTTCATCTTGTCCCTGGTCTGACGATGCGCAGAAGCGCTCAAGCGCCACGCGCGCCGATCCGGTAAATCGCCAATTCGCTGTTGACATTGGGCGCTTCGGTGACGGGGCGGCCAGCGGCCAGCGCCACGCGTTCGGCGATGCCGATCCCCAGCTGCGCGCACAGAGCCTCGAAATCGCTCAGGGTGCACAGATGGACGTTGGGCGTGTTGTGCCACTGATACGGCAGAGCTTCGGAGACCGGCATGTGGCCCGCCTCGAGCTGGCGGAAATGCGGTTCGTAACGAAAATTGGGAAACGAGACGATCGCCTCGCGGCCGACCCGCACCATGTCGCGCAAGAGGCTCTCGATGTTGCGTGTGGCCTGCAGGGTTTGCGACAACACCACCATGTCGAACCAGGCATCGGCGAAGCTCGCCAGCCCGCGCTCGAGATTGCCCTGCAGCACGTTGACGCCGTTTTTCAGCGCCGCCAGCACATTGGCGTCGTCGATCTCGATGCCGTAGCCCACGACACCGCGCTCGGAGGCCAGGTATTTGAGCAGGGTGCCGTCGCCGCAGCCGAGATCGAGGACGCGCGACCCGGGGCTGACCATGCCGGCGATGATGGTGAAATCGGCGCGCTCGGCGCGCGGCGGTCGCTTCGGTCGGGGTGTCACAGGTCCTCCGCGATGGCGTCGAACCAGGCGCGCGCCAGCGCATGGTAGCGCGGGTCTTCGAGCAGGAACTCGTCGTGGCCGTGCGGCGCGTCGATCTCGGCATAGGAAACGGCGGCCCGATTGGCGGTGAGCGCATCGACGATCTCGCGCGAGCGTGCCGGCGAGAAGCGCCAGTCGGTGGTGAACGAAATCACGAGGAACTTCACGCC
>JAYVST010000224.1:0-5489 GCA_043775255.1 Burkholderiales bacterium | reverse complement strand
AGTTGCGGGTGGCGCACGCCCGACACGGTAACTTCGGCGACCTGGCAAGACAGCAGATTGAGCATGGTGTCGAGCATCGACACGTCGACGAACTGACCGCGTCCGGTGTGGGTGCGCTGGTACAGCGCGGTGGCCAGCGCGAACGCGGTCATCACGCCGGTGGCCATGTCGGCGGCGGCGAAACCGGCACGCATCGGCCCCTGGGCCGGCTCGCCGGTCATGGACATCAGCCCGGACATCGCCTGGATCTTGCCGTCGAAGGCGGGCTCGCGGCTGTCCGGACCGGTGGCGCCGAAGCCCGACACCGAGCAGTAGATCAGGCGTGGATTGAGCGCCGCAAGCTGGGGCCAGCCGACGCCAAGCCGCTCCATCACGCCGGGACGGAAGTTCTCGCACACCACGTCAGCCGTCGTCACCAGGCGCTTGATGACCGCCACCCCTTCCGCTTTGCCGATATCGACGACGATGCTGCGCTTGCCCGCGTTTGCCGCCATCCAGACCGGCCCCATGCCGCGCTCGGCCCAGTCGCGGGTCACCGACGACGACCGCATGCCTTCGCCTGCGGGCGGCTCAACCTTGATCACGTCGGCGCCCTGCATCGCCATCTGGAACGTGCCGACCGGACCGGCAAGGAAGTGGGTGAAGTCGAGGATGCGGACGTTGGCGAATGCCTGTTCGTTCATGCGAATGCCTGCTCGTTCATGGGTCAGCCTTCCAGCCGGATGCCGGCGGTTCGGTGGCGAACACGCAGCCTTCAGGCGAGATACTTCCTGAAATGCGCGATAGTGCGGTCCCAGGAGAGTTTCGCCGCCGCTTCGCTGTAGCGCGGTGTGGAATTGTTGTGAAATCCGTGCTGGGTACCGGGATACACATGCACCTGATGGGCGACTCCCGCGCTCTTGAGCGCTGCTTCGAAGGCCGGGTAAGTCGAGTTGATGCGTTCGTCGTTCTCTGCCAGGTGGCACACCAGTGGCGCCTTGATCTTCGCCACGCCGCCCGTATCGGCGGCGACGCCGTAGTACGGCGCGCCGGCCTGCATGTCCGGACCGAGTGTCGCCGCCAGGTAGTTGACGATGCCGCCGCCGTAGCAAAACCCGGTCACGCCCAGCTTGCCGGTGGAAAGCTTGTGCGCCTTGAGAAAGCGGGCGCTGTTGAAGAGGTCGGTGCGCAGCTTGGCCTGGTCCAAGCCCGCCTGCAGGTTGCGACCATCGTCGTCATTGCCGGGGTACCCTCCCACCGGAAACAGTCCGTCCGGCGCAAGCGCCAGAAGGCCGTCGACCGCGGCACGCCTGGCCACATCCTCGATATACGGATTCAGGCTGCGGTTTTCATGCACCACCAGCACTGCCGGATACGGCCCGCCGCCCGCCGGCTGCACCAGATAGCCGCGCATGGTGCCGGAGTTGCCGCCCGGTGACGGATAGGTGACGTAAGTGGCCTTGATGCGCTGGTCGGTAAACGAGATGGTCTGCGCCTGCGCGTAGCGCGGCAGGAGCGCCTGCGCCATCGCCAGACCGGTGCCGCCCACCACCGCGATGGAGGCAGCGCGGCTCGTGAATTCGCGCCGGTCCATGCGCCCATGGCAGTACTCGTCGTAGAGGTCGTAGACGCGCTGGTCGATTTCGAGTTGGGTGATGCCCTGCGGTACCGGGCGCTCTGCAAGCATCTGGCTCATTGCGGCTCTCCTTGTAGGGGTTGGTCGGCAAAACCCTACGGAATATAAACCTTCCGGACACGGCCACCCATGGGGCGCGGGCCAAGCCCGGTTTCCGCGCACGGTATGCGGGCCGGTGCTGGGTCGGTAGCCGCGCAATCGTGTTTTGCGTTAGCTCGATGTGCCGATTTGTAACGGCCTGTAATCCTGGTGCACCGCGGTACCTGACGGTCGTTATTCGCGGTACGAGCCCGGTGGCGGGCCCAACAGCGAAAGGAAACAAAATGAACATCCTCAAACACATCGCCCTGGTGACCGCCGTGGCCCTGGCCCCCGCTTTCGCCCTGGCGCAAGCCCCTGCAGCCAGCGGTGCCCCGGCGTCGCCGCCGCCGGCAGCGACCAAAGGTGAACCCGGTGCCAAAGGTGAGCGGATGCACAAGCGCGAGGAGCGCATGAAAGCCGCCGATACGAACAAGGATGGCGCGATCAGCAAGTCCGAAGCCGACGCTGCGGGAATGAAGGGACTGTCGAAGAACTTCGACAAGATCGACGCCAACAAGGACGGCCGGGTCACCCGCGATGAAATGCGCAGCGCCCGCATGGCACACAAGGGCGAACGCAAGGGTGAGCACAAGGGTGAGCACAAGGGCATGAGGGGTGGCGACAAGTCAGTCGCACCGACCACCCCTGCCAGCCCGCCTGCCGCCAAGTAAGGCCAGGCATGCCAAAGCCCCGGTTTCGCGAGAAACCGGGGCTTTTTCTTGTTCCATCGCCGCTATCGCAAGACCAGTGCAACGCACCGGCCATATGCGCTACCGGCGCCCGAAAGCCGGGCCCGCAGTGCGCCGTGCCGCGCTAAGGCTTTTTCTTGTCTCCTGTCGCAGTTTTTGCGGCTTCTTCTTTGGGCGCATCGCCAATCACGGATTTGAGCGGGCAGACCGAAAACGCCGGGCATTTCTTGCAACCGGCAACAATCGCGATCGGGCAAAGGGTCATGGACGTCTTTCGAGTGGAATGTCGGTCCAGCATACGCCACATCGCGCCCACGGGCCGCAGCGCGCCTTCGCGAGTTTGCCGATTGGCAACAACGGTGTTCGAGGCAACCGATTCTTCCGCCCCTGTCAGACCGTCGCGATCGGCGTCGCCGGCGAACCCACTGCGCCCGGCAGGCGCAAAGGCGGCGCGGTGAGAAAGAAGCGGCTGCGGCCGTGGGCGCGCAGCCAGTCGGCCAGATCCTTCAACCACCAGATCTCGCCCAAGGGAATGCCGAGCTTGAACAGGCAGTGATGATGCAGCGGCAACGCGGGCCGGCGCCCTTCGAGGGGCCGCGCGGGATGGGTCTCGACCGCGTAGTTGTCAGCGATCAAGGCGGCAATGCCGGAATCGGCGATCCAGTTGAGAAGCTTGCCGTCGCGCCCGTCGAGCGCGGCACAGGCGTGGTCGAGCACCTTCATGTCGGGCGACTTGTTCATGTCCATGATCAAATCGGTCCAGCCGGTGTAGAGCAGCAGCATGTCGCCCTCCTCCACTTCGACGCGGTCCGCCTCGAGCACGCGCATGAGTTCGTCATACCCTACCGCCGTCCCGCCGTCGCCGTAACGCGCGCGCAGATTGACCAGCACGCCGCGCCCCTGCACGCCCTTGACGGCGAAATTCTCGATGCCCAGTTGGCGTGCTCCGCCATGCTCGCCGCAATCGTGTTCCATACCGCCATCGGCCAGTGCATCGTAGCGCTTCGGACCGCAGATGTCCTCGTCTCCGCGATAGCCGTTGTAGTACACCTTTTCGGCCACACTGTCGCCGTCGGCATCGAACCAGGATCCCACATGTGCGAAGGAATCCCATTGCGTCGAATATTGCAGCGACATGATCACCAGGTCGTCGGACACAATGTCGCTGTTCTGCCGGTCGGTGCGCTCGAAAGGGAAGTTGAACACCGGTTTGCCCTCGCGCAAGGTGGGCTTCAACTGCGGCGGCAGGCGACGCGGATTGACCACGTTGCCGCCCGGATAGTCGAGCGGGATCGAGAGGCAGAATGCCTGGCCTTCGCGGATTTCCAGCGCCGCGCGCCTGACCCGCTCGGGCGTCAGCAGGTTGAGACGGCCCAACTGGTCGTCAGGGCCGAAATCGCCCCAGTTGGAACCTTCGGGTCTGTTTTTCCAGCGCATGGTGTCTCCTGATGTCATGGCTCTTCACGTCGGGCGCCAACGGGTTGCGGGAATTGGGCCCACGATCAAGTGTCGCATCGCCGCAGGCTACCACCGCCGGCATCCGCACACTCCCTGCCCGCCGGTTGCGGCCATGCAATGGCGGGCGAGCGCTGCAGCGCGATTGACGTATGTCAGTATGGTCGGCTGGCTCGCGGACTAGTATCAGTCGCGCGGGGTTGGCGGCTTTGGCCGGCTTTTCGCTACCAGTCCCGTCGGTCCGGATGCGATCCACGGCGCAGGGACGCGAGAACGAGAAGAATGGCCGGTCCGTGGTCTGCTGCTAAGTTCAGGAAGGGCGGATTTTCGGCAGTTGCTCACTCGACGGCGAAGTCGACCTGAAAAATTTCGTGGCGAAGTTCAATGATCGGGGGTTCGAAGTGTTCATGCCCAGGGCCGGCCGCACCAATGGCAAACGGAGCGTGGCGCAGCGACATCCTTTTGCCGACCGCGTCGGCGCCATCACGGCGGGACAATTGACGCAAGCCGAATCGCCAGCAGCCGCGAACCGCGCACCCGCCACGCGGGCAGCAGCCGGGCGTGCTCAACTACCCCTGCCGACCAGTGCCTTGCGGCTCAAGGATCTTCCACGCATGCCTGAAGCCACCCCCGCAACATCGCAACGCCGCACACCGCAGCGCCCGCGCTCTGCCGCAGGGCCTGCTGCACCCGTGGAGCCACTCCGCAAGTCTGCGGCCTCGGACCTGCAATCGCCGGTCGCCCTGGGTGCGCTCGGCCTGGACTGGCTGCGCCAATTCGAAAGCCAGGCGCGCGGTGCATTGTCCGGCAAGGATGCCGAGTACGTGCATCAAATGCGCGTGGGTCTGCGCCGCCTGCGCTGCCTTGCAAGAGTGATGGCGGATCTGCATGCACCGGGTGGCGACGAAACGCTGACGGCGGCGGCGGCCGAAATGCGCTGGATCGCGAGCGTGCTGGGCCGGTCGCGCGATCTGGACGTGTTCGTCGGCGAGATCCTGCCCGCGCTCGCGCACGACTCCTCCGGGCCGGAAGCCGCGGAGTTGCGCACGCGCGCATTGCGCCTGCAAGCCGCCGAACAGGCGCGCATGCGCGCTGCGCTTGGCAGTGAGCGCTTCACGCGCCTTTCACAACTCGTGAAAGCGGCGCTCTGCTCGGTGGCGGAAGCGTCGCCCGATATGCCAAGCAAGCGAGTCGTGCGATGTCTGGTCGATGCCATGGATGTGCGCGCGGCCAAGGTGAAGAAAGGGGCGCGGCGCCCGCGCGCAGCTTCCGCCGACGCGCTGCACCGCTTGCGCATCGACGTGAAGAAGCTGCGCTACCTGGCCGAGATGATCGCACCGCTGTGCCGCCCGCGACCGGCCGCGAAATATGTTGCCGCGCTCACCGCACTGCAATCCCGATTGGGGCGTTTGCAGGACATCAGCCGGGCGCGCGCCATGATCGACCGCATGGCGCAGGAGCCGGCCGCATCGACGCTTGCCGCTTTCTCCACGACCGCGAACGAAGCGATACTGGCCGGCCAGCAGGTCGAAGCGCTTGAAGCGGCGATCGCCGCGGCGCGCCGATTCCGCCCGCTGACGCCGTTCTGGCGCAACGGCATTCGCACATCCGGCCGCCGACAGGCTCGGGCTGCGTCGACATGGCGGCTG
>JAYVST010000223.1:0-6107 GCA_043775255.1 Burkholderiales bacterium | reverse complement strand
GCATCACCCATCCAGATCCACAGCACGCCGTCACGCTCCACCAGCGGATAGCTGCGCACCCGCGCCGATTCCGGAATGTGGTCCTGTGCCGGAATCTTCACACAGCGCCCGCTCTTGTCGTACGCCAGGCCGTGATAGCAGCACACGATGTGATCGCCGCAGACCTCGCCCATCGACAGCGGCAGGTCCCGGTGACAACAACGATCTTCCAGCGCCACCGCTGTGCCGTCGGGCAGACGGTAAAACACCAGCGGATCGCCGAGCAGCGTGCGCGCTAAGGGTTTGTCGGTGACTTCCTGCGGCCAGGCCGCGACATACCAGCAATTGCGGATGAACATGGCTAATAATCTCTACTGGGGCAAAATGCCGGCGTCCTGCACGACTTTTTTCCACAGCGTGCGCTCGGCCGCAAGGAAGTCGCTGGCGGATTTGACCGAACCCGTTCTCGAATACATGCCAAGGTCGGCGAAGCGCGTCACGATATCCGGCATCTGGATCACCCGATTGATGTCCGCATTGACTTTTTCGATCACCGCCGCCGGCGTTCCGGCCGGCGCGAACACGGCAAACCAGCCGACCGATTCGAACCCTGGCACCGATTCAGCGGCGGTGGGCAGGTTCTCGAATCCCGGCAAACGTGCGGCCGACGTGACCGCAATGGCACGCAGCTTGCCGGCCTTGACGTGCTGCACCAGCGTCGGCAACCCGTCGATGATCACCTGCGCATCTCCGGCAACGGTGGCAGTAACGGCCGGAACCGAGCCGTTGTAGGGCACCGAAAACAGTTCAATACCGGCGGCGCGATTGAGCATCAGGCCGGTCAGGTGCGGCACCGAATTGAGCAGGGTCGCCGCGAAGTTGACTTTGCCGGGCTGCGCTTTCGCAAGCTTGATCAGCTCCGGTAAAGTCTGCGCGGGGGAGGACGGATTGACCGCGATCATCATCGGGCCGGTCGCCACCGTCGCCACGCTGGCGATGTCGCGATCGACGTTGAACTGCGGATCCTTGAACAGATGCGGGGTGAGCGTCACCGTGGACGCTGCCACCAGCGCAAGCGTATAGCCGTCGGCCGGCGTGCGGACAAACCCCGACATGCCGGCGATGCCGCCGGCACCGGGACGGTTGTCGACCACCACACCCTGCCCCCACAGCGCCGACAGTTTGTCGGCGACCAGGCGGCCGATGATGTCGGGCGGCACACCGGCCGGGAACGGCAACACCAGACGAACCGGCCTTGCCGGCCAGGTCTGTGCCTGCGCGGGAGTGCTGCCAAAGAGGGCGGGACCAGCGATGCACAAAATCGCGGCCACCATCAACACTTGCCAACCACTTTGCCGGCGCCACGACCGCCACACAAGGGCAAATGAATTTCGCATACTTTTCTCCAGGGAATTGAGACAAACCGATCACGTCGCGCCGGCGGAGCGAAGTGCGCATCGTAGGCAGCCTCTTCCAATAGCAAAAGATGGCAAAATCAATCGAGTGATACCTTATAGGCATCGGAATGAAAATCCATCATTTGCGGGACGTGCTCGCAGTCGCCGAGCGCGGCAGCCTGCGCGCCGCGGCGCGCCACTTAGGCGTGGCGCAACCGGCGCTGACGCGCAGCATTCGCGAACTCGAACGCGAGCTCGGATGCGCCCTGTTCGAGAGGCGCTCGACCGGCGTGGTGATCACCGAAATCGGCGAACGCTTCATTCGCCGCGCGGGCGCCGCCCAGAGCGAATTGCGGCGCGCGCGCGACGAAGTCGCCCAGTTGCAGGGACAGACCCTCGGCAGTCTGAGCGTATGCCTTTCCACCGTCGGACATATCGCCCTCCTGCCCGAAACCCTGCGTCCCTTCCGCGCGCGCTATCCCGGCGTGCATCTGGACGTTTTCGAAGGCGTGTTTCCGACTTTCGAACGCGCACTGCGGGAAGGCACGCTCGATTTCTATATTGGCCCGGCGCCGGAAGCGCCGGCCACATCCGGACTGGTGGTCGAAAAGCTGTTCGACAACCAGCGGGTCATCATCGGCCGCAAGGGCCACCCGCTGGCGCGCGCGCGCACCTTGCGCCAACTGGCCGACGCCGAATGGATCACCACCTCGATCACGCGCAAGGCTGAAGAAGAGCTCGGCCCCCTGTTTGCGCAACACGGACTGCCGCCGCCGAGACTGGTGATGCAGTCGCACTCCGCCCTGACCTTCATCGTGGCGATCACCAGTTCAGACCTGCTGATGATGCTGCCGGTGCAGTGGCTGACGTCGCCGCTCACACGCGACGTGGTGCAGCCGCTGCGCGTGACCGAACCTTTGCCGGCGCCGCCGATCTGTGTGGCGCGCCGGGCCGGCCTCCCGCTCACTCCCGCAGGGGAATTTTTTTGCGACCTGTTCAAGCGCGCAGCCGGGCATGTGAAACCCGGACGCTCACGAATCTAGAAAACGGCTACGTTTTCACCTCGCCCACCGAAGCGGTGGGCGCAGTACTAAACGCAAGGCTGCTTGATTCAAATATATATCGACTACGGGAGATGCCAGGCAGCGATCGCGCCGAGAGCGATCCACGTGCGCAACCCAGGTCGGACAACGAATTCGATCAGCGCATTGAGTGCTAGCAGCCTGTCGGACTTGGGGCGTCGATAGCGAAAATCGACCCCAGCGAGGACAGTTTTTGCCGCATTCGCCGCCCCATAGCCCGGCTATGGGGCAAGAAAGCGGTGAAAAATGGACCGCTGCGGTCGATTTGCAGCCGACGATTCCCAAGTCCGACAGGCTGCTAGGGCAAAAGACGACAAGACTCGCGCGTCGGGGGGCGATTCGTGCCTATGGCCACCTGAGCGAAACCTTCCGCCTCCCAGGTGGCCATAGGCATAGAACATGGGTATGCAGAATGAGGGACTTCAATGGCAGTCAGGAAGATTCGCAAGGGTTCGGGCACCGTCAATTTGAGTAGGCACGCAGGGGGAGCGGCTATAATCTGCGGTTGTCTACTTGATTGCCGTCGCCCTCATCATGGAAGCCGAATTCCTCAACACCCTCGAAGCCAGGCTTGCGGACCTGAAAGCCCGCGGCGAAGACTTGCGGAGGTATCTTTGACTTCGACGCCAAGTTCGCGCGCCTGACCGAAGTATCTGCGGCCCTGGAAGATCCGGCGCTGTGGAATGATCCCAAGCGTGCCCAGGAGCTGGGCCGCGAAAAGAAATCCCTCGACGCCACCGTCGGCAGCCTGAACCGGATCGGCCAGGGCCTCAAGGACGCACTCGACCTTTTCGAACTCGGGCGCGGCGAAGAGGATGAAGACACCGTGCAAGCCGTCGATGTCGACGTCAAGGGGATCGAGGCGGCGGTGGCCGACCTGGAATTCAAGCGCATGTTTGCCAACCCGGCGGACCCTTGCAACTGCTTCGTCGACATCCAGGCCGGCGCCGGCGGCACCGAGGCGCAGGACTGGGCGCAGATGCTGCTGCGCCAGTACCTGCGCTACTGCGAACGCAAGGGTTTCAAGCCGGAAATTCTCGAAGAATCCGCCGGCGAGGTTGCTGGGCTCAAGTCGGCTTCGATCAAGGTCACGGGCGACTACGCCTACGGTTACTTGCGCACCGAAACCGGGGTGCACCGCCTGGTGCGCAAGTCGCCTTTCGATTCTGCCGGCGGCCGGCATACGTCGTTCGCCAGCGTGTTCGTCTATCCCGAGGCCGACGATTCGATCGACATCGACATCAACCCGGCGGACCTGCGCGTGGATACCTTCCGCGCCTCCGGCGCCGGCGGCCAGCATATCAACAAGACCGATTCGGCCATCCGCATCACCCATGCGCCCACCGGCATAGTCGTGCAGTGCCAGAGCGACCGCTCGCAACACCGCAACCGGGCGGAAGCGATGGCGCAACTGAAGTCGCGGCTCTACGAACTCGAACTGCGCAAGCGACAGGTCGAGCAGGACAACCTGGAAGCCTCCAAGACCGACGTCGGCTGGGGGCACCAGATCCGTTCCTATGTGCTCGACCAGTCGCGCATCAAGGATTTGCGCACCAATGTCGAGATCAGCAACACCAAGTCCGTGCTGGACGGCGATCTCGACGATTTCATTTCCGCTTCCTTGAAACAGGGCGTCTAGAAGCATGACCAACTCGAATTCAACGTCAACCACCACGAGCGGTGATGACAAGCTCGACCAAGCGATCGACGCAACCGTAGACGCAGCCTACGACGACATCAAGCTGGTTCAAGAGCGGCGTGCAAAGCTGGCGGAAATCCGCAAGCAGGGCGGAGTCGCCTTCCCCAACGACTTCAAGCGCACCGCGCACGCCGGCGAACTGCATGCCGCGCACGACGCGGAAGACGGCGCGGCGCTGGCCGCGCGGGGCATCGAGGTGGCGATCGCCGGCCGCATGCTGTTGAAGCGCGTGATGGGCAAGGCCTCGTTCGCCACCCTGCAGGACGGCAGCGGCCAGATCCAGCTCTTCATCAACGACCAGGGCATCGGCGTCGATGCGCATGGCGCCTTCAAACACTGGGACTTGGGCGATATCATCGGCGCGCGCGGCACCATGTTCAAGACCCGGCGCGGCGAGTTGTCGGTCAACGTCACCGAATTGCGCCTGTTGACCAAGGCATTGCGCCCGCTGCCGGAGAAATTCCACGGGCTGACCGACATGGAAGCGCGCTACCGTCAGCGCTACCTCGACCTCATCACCAGCGAAACGAGTCGGCGCACCTTCATCGTGCGCTCGCAGGTGGTCACCGCGATCCGCGCCTTCATGGTCGACAAGAACTATCTCGAAGTCGAGACGCCGATGATGCATCCGATTCCCGGCGGCGCGGCGGCCAAGCCGTTCAAGACCCACCACAACGCGCTCGACATGGAACTCTTTCTGCGCATCGCGCCGGAGTTGTACCTCAAGCGCCTGGTGGTAGGCGGCTTCGAACGGGTGTTCGAGATCAACCGCAATTTCCGCAACGAAGGCATCTCGACCCGCCACAACCCCGAATTCACGATGATGGAGTTCTACGAAGCGTATCGCGACTATCGCTACCTCATGGACCTGACCGAAGAGATGTTTCGCACTGTCGCAACCCAGGTGCTGGACACGACGAAGTTCACCTATCAGGGCCGCGAAATCGATTTCGGCAAGCCGTTCGACCGTCTCACCATCACCGGTGCAGTGAAGAAATACGCGCCCCAATACACCGATGCGCAATTGGGCGACGCGGCCTTTCTGTCCGGCTGGCTGCAAAAGCATGGCGCCATGCCGCCCGGCAAGCCCGGCCTGGGCGCGTTGCAACTTGCATTCTTCGAGGAAACCGCCGAAGCGCAATTGTGGGACCCGACCTTCATCATCGACTATCCCGCAGAAGTTTCGCCGCTGGCGCGACGCAACGACACCAATCCGGAATCGACCGACCGCTTCGAGCTTTTCATCGCCGGCCGCGAAATCGCCAACGGCTTCTCCGAATTGAACGACCCGGAAGACCAGGAGGCGCGCTTCGACGCCCAGGTAGCGGCCAAGGAGGCCGGCGACGAAGAAGCCATGTTCAAGGACCGCGACTACATCCGCGCGCTCGAGCACGGCCTGCCACCCGCGGCCGGTGAAGGCATCGGCATCGACCGGCTGGTGATGCTCCTGACCGACGCGCCGTCGATCCGCGACGTGATCCTGTTTCCGCAGCTGCGGCGCGAAGATTGAGATGACGCGCGGCGCCGGCTGGTTCCGCCGGAGGCGCCGGTCGGAGTGAATCATCTGGCCCACTTCCTCCTGGCGCCCGCCGACGACGACGCCCGCAAGGGCACGCTCTTGGGCGACTTCGTGCGCGGCAACCACCTTGCGCACTGGCCGGCAGGGGTCGAGCGCGCGATCCGCCTGCATCGGCGCATCGATGCATTCACCGACACCCATGCCATCCTGGCCGACGCCAGGACCCTCGTGTCGACGCCGCTGCGGCGCTATGCGGGAATTCTGCTCGACGTCTACTTCGACCATTTGCTGATCGGGCAATGGGATCAATGGCATGCCGCACCGCTGGCGCATTTCGCCGACGAGGTGCACGACACGCTCGCGCGCATCGCACCGGCCTTGCCCGAATCCGCCGCGCGGTTGGCCACCGGCATGGCCATGCATCGCGGCCT
>JAYVST010000222.1:0-2816 GCA_043775255.1 Burkholderiales bacterium | reverse complement strand
AAGAGAACGCGCGCTTTTGCGGCGAGGTGTTAGCGCCCCTCAACTGGACCGGCGATGTCGAGCATGCGGTGCGCAATGCCGACGGCAGCGTCACCACGCCCAAGGGTTTCAAGGAGGCGTTTCGCCAGTTCGGCGAGGGCGGCTGGCAGGGCCTGCATTTCCCGGCCGAATTCGGCGGCCAGGGCCTGCCCAAACTGGTGGCCACCACCGGCATCGAGATGATCAACAGCGCCAACCTGGCCTTCGCGCTCTGCCCGCTCCTGTCCGACGGCGCGATCGAAGCCATCCTGCTGTGCGGCACCGAGGCGCAGCGCGCGACCTACTTGCACAACCTGGTGGCCGGCAAATGGACCGGCACCATGAACCTGACCGAACCGCAGGCCGGGTCCGACCTGTCGCTGGTGCGCTCGCGCGCCGTGCCGCAGACCGGCGCACACGCCGGCAGCTACCGCGTCTTCGGACAGAAGATCTTCATCACCTATGGCGAGCACGACATGGCCGAAAACATCGTCCATCTGGTGCTGGCGCGCACCCCGAGCGCGCCAGAAGGGGTGAAAGGCATCTCGCTTTTCATCGTGCCGAAATTCCTCGTCAATGCCGACGGCACGCCGGGCCAACGCAACGACGTGTTCTGCGCCTCGATCGAGCACAAGCTGGGCATCAAGGCCAGCCCCACTGCCGTGCTGGTGTTCGGCGACAACAAGGGTGATGTCGGCGAGGGCGCCATCGGCACGCTGGTGGGCGAGGAGAACCGCGGCCTCGAATACATGTTCATCATGATGAACGCGGCGCGTTTCGCGGTCGGCATGCAGGGCGTGGCGGTGGCCGAGCGGGCGTACCAGAAGGCGGTAACGTTTGCCCGTGACAGGGTGCAAAGCCGCGCCGTCGAAGGTTCAGCCGCAGCGGTGACCATCATCCATCACCCCGATGTGCGACGCATGCTCATGACCATGCGTTCGCTCACCGAAGGCGCGCGCGCGACTGCCTACATCGCGGCCGCCGCGGCCGATGCCGGTCACCACCATCCGGATGCGGCGGCGCGTGCCGACAACCAGGCGTTCTATGAATACATGGTGCCCATCGTCAAGGGCTTTTCCACCGAGATGAGCCTGGAGGTCACCTCGCTGGGCGTGCAGGTACACGGCGGCATGGGCTTCATCGAAGAGACCGGCGCCGCGCAGTACTACCGCGATGCGCGCATCCTTACCATCTACGAGGGCACCACTGCGATCCAGGCCAACGACCTGGTCGGCCGCAAGACCGCGCGCGACGGCGGCAAGACGGCCAAGGCGATCATCGCGCAGATGAGAAAAACCGAGGCGGAGCTCGCCGCGCAGGCCGGCGGCGACATGGCCGTCATCCGCAACCAGCTCACCCTGGCGATCGGGGCGTTCGAGGAAGCCGTCGCTTTCATCGTTGCCAATGCGAAGGCCGATGTGCGCGCCGTGTACGCCGGCAGCGTGCCCTACCTGATGCTGGCCGGCGCCGTGATCGGCGGCTGGAACATGGCGCGCGCGGCACTGGTGGCCCAGGCCAAGATCGCGGCCGGCAGCGCCGAGGAAAAGCAGGACCCGTTTTATGCAGCGAAGATCAAGACTGCGCGCTTCTATGCCGACCACATTCTGACTCGGGCCGCTGGCTTGCGCGCGGCCATCGTCGGCGGCGCCGAGGGTGTGCTGGGATTGACCGAAGAGCAGTTCTAGCGCCCCGCTTGGTCCGATTTGCCGAGTCCATGGCGACCGAACGATCGGTTGGTTTCGTGCATGAAGAAGGGGGGCGCCGGGGCGATGTCATTTGCTCGGCCGGGGTCGCGCTTGTTTGAACCCGGCTTCACGCGCAGCGCATGTGTCCGGGATGTGCAACTGCGCTTGCCGCAGACATGACAGGGACACCCAACGCATCTGCGGCGCCGCGCCTGGCGGGACTGCCGCCGGCCATCGCGCGCGACTGCCGGGTCCTGGTGCTGGGCAGTTTTCCCAGCGCGGCTTCTCTGGCCGCGGACCAATACTATGCTCATCCGCAAAACCGCTTTTGGCCCATCCTGGCCGAAATCACCGGGCAGGAACTGTGCATGCTGTCCTATCGCAAGCGGATTGCCGCCGTCAACGCGGCCGGCATCGGCATCTGGGATGTTTACGGGTCATGCTTGCGCAGCGGCAGCCTGGATTCCGCCATTCGCGATGCCGAGTTCAATGATTTTGCGTCGCTTTGGCGGCGTGCGCCGGCCATTGCGCGCGTCTGCATGAACGGCGCGACTGCCGGGCGCGCCTTGCGCCATCTGGCCGCACTTGGCGTCGAGACCCGCGTGCTGCCCTCGACCAGCCCCGCCAACGCCGCGCAGAGCTTCGAGTTCAAACTGCAGCGCTGGCGCGAGGCCCTGTCGTGAGCAAACCCTTCGAACGTTTCTTCAAGCCGCGCCGCAAGCAGGAAATCAGCCTGTCGGAGGAAGGCGGCATCCGCACCCTGCATTTCGGCACGGTGTGGATCCAGGGCGCGATGCGCATCGACGATCCATATCACCTGGAACTCGACTACACGCGCGACCTGTTCGCCGGCCTTCTGTTCCAGCCGCAGCCGCGCGACTTCACGCTGGTGGGTCTGGGTGCGGGGTCGGCCACCAAGTTCGCCTGGAAGCGGTTTCCGCGCGCGCGCGTGACGACCGTGGAATTGGCGGAATCGGTCATCGCCTGCGCGCGCGCGCACTTCGCGCTGCCGCAGGAATCGGCACGCATGCGCACGGTGTGCGACGACGGCCTGGCCTACCTGGCGGCGCACCCGGATTCATGCGACTACCTGATCGTCGACGCCTACGACGC
>JAYVST010000221.1:0-16690 GCA_043775255.1 Burkholderiales bacterium | reverse complement strand
CGGCGATCTACGCGGAGGCCTTTGGCCAAAACCCCGAGTTCTACAATTTCTATCGCAGCCTCGAGGCCTATCGCAACAGCTTCCGCAGCAAGGGCGACGTGCTCGTGATCGAGCCGAATTCGGAGTTCTTTCGCTACCTGAAGACGCCCGGCGGTTCCGGCGCCAAGACGCGCTAGCGCCTTCAGGGTGTCGCCCTTGTCTTCCGTGCTTGCCGCGCTTGCGCTGATGCTGGTCATCGAGGGGTTGCTGCCCTTGCTCGCGCCGACGGCCTGGCGCGAGACTTTCCGGCGCTTGATCGACATGCGTGACGGGCAGATCCGTTTCATCGGCGCCGCCTCCATCGCAAGCGGCGCGTTGCTGTATCTGTTGGTCGCCTGAGGGCGCGGCGCGGGATCGATCGCATGTCGAAATGGACTCTGCCCGAGTACATCGCCGATGTCCTGCCGCCTGAGGCGCGCCGCATCGAGGCGCTGCGGCGCACGCTGCTGGACCGGTTTCGCGCGCATGGCTACGAGCTGACGATGCCGCCGTTGCTCGAGTACGTCGACTCCCTGTTCACCGGGACCGGGCACGACATGGAGCTTTCGACCTTCAAGCTGGTCGATCAACTCACCGGCCGCACCATGGGGCTGCGCGCGGACATCACGCCGCAGGTCGCGCGCATCGACGCCCATCTGCTCAATCGGGACGGCGTGACGCGCTTGTGCTATTGCGGCCCCGTACTGCACACGCTGCCAGCCGGCCTTGCCGCGACGCGCGAGCCCTTGCAGATCGGCGCGGAAATCTACGGGCATGCGGGCCTCGAAGCCGATATCGAGATCCAGGGCCTGCTGCTTGACGCGCTGCATCTTGCCGGCGTCGACGCACGGCTGGACCTCGGCCACGTTGGCGTCTATCGCGCTCTGGCGGATGCCGCCGGGATCGCCGGCGAGGCGGCCCTGCGCCTGTTTTCGTTGCTGCAGTCCAAGGACATGCCTGCGATAGAAGCGATCACGGCAGACCTGCCGCAGCCGTACAAGGATGCGATCCGACGCTTGCCACGCCTGTACGGCGGGCCGGAAGTGCTCGCCCTGGCACGAAGTTGCCTGCCGGACTTGCCGCGCATTCATACCGCGCTGGCAGATCTCGACGTACTCGCCGATTCGATCAGCGGCGCCCGGATCAGCGTCGACCTGGCCGAATTGCGCGGTTATCAATACCATAGCGGCGTGGTGTTCGCGGCGTATGCCGACGGGCTGCCCAACGCGCTGGCGCGCGGCGGGCGTTACGATGAGGTCGGCCGCGCTTTCGGCCGCGCCCGCCCGGCAACCGGCTTTTCGCTCGATCTGCGTGAACTAGCCAGGCTTGCGTCCGAGGAGAGAGTATGCGAGGGCATCCTCGCCCCCTGGTCTTCCGACGCGGACCTCAAGCGACGGATCGACGAACTGCGTGCCGCCGGCGAAGTGGTGGTTGTCGCGCTGCCCGGGCATGACGGGATATCGTGGGAGCCGTGCTGCAATCGGGAGCTCAGACTATCCGGCGGCGCCTGGTTTGTCGAACCGATCAACTGAAGCGCTCAAAAATCATGGCAAAAAACGTGGTAGTCATCGGCACCCAATGGGGCGACGAAGGCAAAGGCAAGATTGTCGACTGGATGACCGACCATGCCGGCGCGGTGGTGCGTTTCCAGGGAGGGCACAATGCCGGCCATACGCTGGTCATCGGCGCGCGCAAGACGATCCTGCGCCTGATTCCGTCGGGAATACTGCGCCCCAAGGTCACCTGCTACATCGGCAACGGCGTTGTGCTCTCGCCCGAAGCCTTGTTCAAGGAGATCGACGAACTCGAGTCCGCCGGCGTCACGGTGACCCGCCGCCTGCGCATCTCGCAGTCGTGCACGCTGGTCCTGCCGTATCACGTGGCGCTGGACCAGGCACGCGAGGCGGCGCGCGGCGCGGCGAAGATCGGCACCACCGGGCGCGGCATCGGCCCTGCCTATGAAGACAAGGCGGCCCGGCGCGCCCTCAAGGTGGTCGACCTGTTCAATCCGGAGCGCTTCGCCGCCAAGCTCAGGGAAACCATGGAATTCCACAATTTCGTCCTCACACAGTATTTGAAGACCTCGCCGATCGACTATCAGTCGGTGCTGGACGACGCGCTCGGATTCGCGCCGCGATTGAAACCGATGGTGGCCGATGTCTCGCAGGAACTGTACGCGGCGAGCGCGGCCGGCATCAGCCTCTTGTTCGAAGGTGCACAGGGTACCCTGCTCGATGTCGACCACGGCACCTATCCTTTCGTGACATCGTCGAATTGCGTGGCGGGCGCAGCTGCGGCAGGCGCCGGCGTCGGCCCCGGGCAGTTGCACTATGTGCTGGGTATCACCAAGGCGTACGCAACGCGTGTCGGTTCCGGGCCGTTTCCGACCGAACTGTCGGACGCCACCGGAGAGCATCTGCGCGAGCGCGGCAACGAATTCGGTTCGGTGACGGGGCGGCCGCGTCGCTGTGGCTGGTTCGATGCCGCAGCACTCAAGCGCTCGATCCAGATCAACGGCATCAGCGGCTTGTGCATCACCAAGCTCGATGTGCTCGACGGTATGGAGAAAGTGCGGCTGGCGGTCGGCTACCTGCAGGACGGCAAGCCCTGCGATTTGTTGCCGGCCGGGGCCGACAGCGTCGCCGCCTGCGTTCCCGTGTATGAGGAAATGCCCGGGTGGAGCGAATCGACCGTCGGCATCGATGTTTTCGACGCGCTGCCGGTAAATGCGCGGAATTACCTGCGCCGGCTGGAGGCGGCCTGCGGCGCCCCGATCGCGTTGATCTCCACCGGCCCGGAGCGGGATCAAACGATCGTGCTTTCGCATCCGTTCAAGTAAGCCTCGATGGCTGACCTCTACGTCTCCTGGCACGACTATCACGACGCCATCGAGCGCCTGGCAGCCAAGGTGCAGGCTTCCGGGTTCCGCTTCGACCAGATCATCTGTCTGGCGCGCGGCGGCCTGCGTGTCGGCGATGTCCTGTCGCGCATCTTCAACCAGCCCCTTGGAGTGCTGGCGACGCAATCGTATTTCGCCAAAACCGACAAGACGGCCGAAACCCAGGGCGAGCTGACCATCGGCCAGCACATGGCAAAGGTCAATGAACGCCTCGGTGACCGCATCCTGCTGGTGGACGACCTCGTCGACTCCGGCAAGACCATGCAGGAGGTGGTGGACCACTTGCGCCAGCGCTACCGTGGCATTCAGGCGTTGCGCACGGCGGTCATCTGGAAAAAAGGTTGCTCCGTCTTCACGCCTGACTACTGGTCCGAGGACCTGCCGCACAACCCGTGGATCCACCAGCCATTCGAGATCTACGACAAGATCAAACCCGAGGAACTGGCCGGACGATTGGGGCTTGCCTGAACTCGCTCCTCGCCAAAGCAAAAGCCGCTCGAGGTGAGCGGCTTTTGCGGGCGTTGCGACCGCCGCTCGGACAAGCGGCGATCAAACGAGAAACTTTGGTGCCCAGAAAGGGACTCGAACCCCCACAGTGTTGCCACCGCCAGGACCTGAACCTGGTGCGTCTACCAATTCCGCCATCTGGGCCGGGTGATTCGGCAACCGCCGAACACCGATAAATTTACAAAACGAGAAAGTGATTATAACCAAAATTGAAACACAATAAAGCAAGGTCGCCGGTGAAATCCGTACGCCCAAAGTACAGCGAAAACCCTGCCGCCCCGGCCGAGCGGGTTGAAATTCCCTCGCGCGCCGACGTTCTGGCGGCGCTGGAAGAATGCCGCGAAGCGACCGTCGTGCGATTAGCCGAAAGCCTTGGGGTTGCGCGGCCGGCACGCGAGGCGTTCGCGCGGCGCGTTGAAGCCATGCTCGGCGACGGCGAACTCCTGCTTAAGGCCGGTGGCAAGCTCGCCGGCGGCGTCCCCCGGGTACTAGAGATCGGCCGCGTCAGCCGCCATCGTGACGGCTACGGCTTCGTTACGCCGGCCACCGGCGGCGACGACCTTTTCGTCGCGGCCCAATCGCTCGATGGCGTAATGCACGGCGACAGCGTCTCGTTCGCGCGCCGCGGCGTCGACCGACGCGGGCGCCAGGAGGCGCGCATCGTGGACGTGCGCGAACGTGCGCAGACCCGAATTATCGGCCGACTCGCGCGCGACGGCGCGCGCTGGCTTGTGATACCGCAGGACCGCAATTTCCCGGCGCCGCTGGCGCTCGAAGCGGGCACGACCGGCCGCGCAGGCGACTTCGTCAGCGCGGAGATCACGCGCTATCCCGGTGCGGGGCGCGAAGCGGAAGGGCGCATCGTGGAAACCCTCGGCGCACCCACCGACTCTGGCATCGAGATCGAAGTGGCCTTGCGCAAGCACGACCTGCCGCATGTGTTTTCACCCGCAGCGCTGGTCGAAAGCGAGGCAATACCGGCAGCCGTGCGTGCCCGCGACCTCGCCGGCCGGCGCGACCTGCGCGAAATGGCTCTGGTGACCATTGACGGCGAAGACGCGCGCGATTTCGATGACGCGGTCTATTGCGAACCCGTGCGCACCTGGACCGGCCGCGCCGGCCGTTCGTTGCGGCTGGTGGTGGCGATCGCCGACGTCAGCCACTATGTCAAGCCTGACGCCCCGCTCGACGGCGACGCGCGCGAGCGCAGTACGTCGGTGTATTTCCCGCGCCGCGTGATACCGATGCTGCCCGAGAAGCTGTCCAACGGCTTGTGTTCGCTCAACCCGGCAGTCGATCGCCTCGTCCTGGTGTGCGACATGGTGGTGCGGCCCGCCGGCGATCTCGCCTCCTATGAGTTCTATCCCGCAGTGATGCATTCGCGGGCGCGCCTCACCTACACCGAGGTGGCCGCCATCCTGGGCGATCCGAAAGGAGAAGCTGCCGCGCGGCGCAAGGAAATCGTGCCGCACCTGCTGCAGCTCGAAAAGGTGTTCCAGGTGCTGCTCGAGGCGCGGGCCGCGCGCGGTGCGGTCGACTTCGAGTCCACCGAAACCCGCCTCTTGTTCAATGACGCCGGACGCGTCGAGAAGATCGTGCCGGTGGTGCGCAACGTGGCGCACCGGCTGATCGAAGAATGCATGCTGGCCGCCAATGTGTGCGCCGCCGACATCATCGAGAAGCACAAGCATCCCGGGCTGTTTCGCGTACATGCGGGTCCGACGCCGGTGAAGTTGGAGAACCTGCGTGCGTTTCTGGGGCCGTTGTCGCTCTCGCTGGGCGGCGGCGATTCGCCGCATGCGCAGGACTATGCGCGCCTGGCCAGCCAAGCGCGCGGCCGCCCGGACGCCGGCCTGATTTCACAGGTGATGCTGCGTTCGATGCAGCAGGCCCAGTACAGCCCGGACAACATCGGACACTTCGGTCTGGCCTACGAAAAGTATGCGCACTTCACCTCACCGATCCGGCGCTACCCGGACTTGCTGACTCATCGCGCGATCAAGGCCATCGTCAAGCGCCGCACCTACCAGGAAAACGACTGGGACGCGCTTGGCGCGGCCTGCTCCCGCGCCGAGCGCAGGGCCGACGAGGCCTCGCGCGAAGTGCAGGCATGGTTGAAGTGCCAATATGCGGCCGAGCACATCGGCGCCACCTTCAGCGGGTCTGTCAGCGGCGTGGCCGGCTTCGGCATATTTGTCACGCTGGACGATCTCCTGATCGACGGCATGATCCATGTATCCGAACTCGGGCGCGACTACTATGTGTACGACGAAACCCGCCATCGCCTGCACGGCGAGCGCAGCGGCACTTCGTTCGGACTCGGTCAGCGCGTGACCGTGAAGATCGTGCGTGCCGACGCCGATGCGCTGAAAATCGATCTGGCGCTGGCAGAGCCGCCCGCCCCGGCAGCGGGCGAAGCAGCGCAAGCGGCGCGCGCGCCGTCGCCATACCGGCATGAGTCATCTGCGCCCGCGCGGGGTCGCAAACGGAGAGGCCAATGAACGGCGGAGTCTCAGCGTTAACGGAACACTCACAAAGGAGAACATCCATGGCATTGCCATCAAGCATGAAATTCATCGACCACGGCAAGGGCGGCGCTCCGGACTGCATGCAGTTGAAGGAAGGCCCGCTGCCGGCAGCAAAGCCGGGCGACGTGTTGATCGAGGTTGCCTACGCCGGCGTGAATCGCCCGGACGTAGCCCAGCGCCGCGGCCACTATCCGCCGCCGCCCGGCGCCTCGCCATACATCGGACTGGAGGTTGCCGGCCGCGTCGTCGCGCTGGGTGACGGCGTGACGCAATGGAAGCTGGGCGACGAGGTCTGCGCGCTCACCCCCGGCGGTGGATATGCCGAGTACTGCGCGGCGCCCGCATCGAGCTGCCTGCCGGTGCCCAAAGGATTGCGCCTGATCGAAGCGGCAGCGTTGCCGGAGAACTACTTCACCGTCTGGACCAACGTGTTCGATCGCGGCCGCCTTGCGGCCGGTGAATCCTTCCTCGTGCATGGCGGCTCCTCGGGTATCGGCATCACTGCGATCCAGCTGGCCAAGGCCTTCGGCGCGAGGGTCTACACCACGGTGGGAAATGCCGACAAGGTCGCGGCGGTGAAGAAGCTGGGGGCCGATGTCGCCCTCAACTATCGCGAGGGCGACTGGGCTGCCGAAGTCTGGAACCACACCGGCAAACAGGGCGTCAACCTGATCCTCGACATGGTCGGCGGGCCCTATATCGAAAAAAACCTCAAGTCTTTGGCGCAGGACGGCAGGCTGGTGCAGATCGCTTTTCTGCAATCTTCGAAGAACGAAATCGACCTCATGCCGGTGATGGTCAAGCGGCTCACAGTCACGGGTTCGACCCTGCGTCCGCGCACCGTGGAACAGAAGGCGGCGATCGCCCAGGCGCTCCTCGCCAAGGTCTGGCCGCTCATAGAGTCCAGGAAGGTCGGCACCATCATCCATGCCGAATTCGCGCTGGCCGAGGCGTCCAAGGCGCACGAAATGATGGAGGCATCCACGCATATCGGCAAGATCATGCTCCGGGTGCGCGGCTGACCGGTGGCCAATACCCGCTTCATCTACGGCTTCCATGCGATCGGCTCGCGTCTGAAGCAGCGCGCACGCTCGGTGCACGAGGTGTATGTGGACGCCGCGCGCCGCGATCCGCGCGTGCGCGACCTGATTCGGCTGGCTGAATCGTTTCAGGTGCGCGTGGTTGAAATCGATGCGACGCGCCTGAACGGCATGGCCGGCGCCGGCCGCCACCAGGGGGTGGCCGCGAAAGTCGATGTGGTCGATCTTGCGGTCTCGCTCGATGACGTGCTCGACTTGGTCGAAGGCGCGCCGCTGCTGCTCGTGCTCGACGGCGTCACCGATCCCCACAACCTCGGCGCCTGCCTGCGCACCGCCGACGCAGCAGGGGTGCATGCCGTCATCGCGCCCAGGGACCGCGCGGTGGGGCTCAATGCCACGGTGATGAAAGTCGCCTCGGGCGCGGCCGACACCGTTCCCTACCTCACCGTCACCAACCTTGCGCGCACCATGCGCGAATTGAAGGAGCGCAACATCTGGGTGGTCGGCACAACCGAGGACGCACCCCTGACGCACAGCGAAGCCGGCCTCGGCCGCGCGCTCGCCTTGGTGCTGGGCGCCGAAGGTGAGGGCTTGCGCCGGCTGACGCGTGAAACCTGCGATGAACTGCGCCGCATCCCGATGGCCGGCAGCATCGAAAGTCTCAATGTGTCGGTGGCGGCAGGCGTGTGCCTGTTCGAGGCGGTGCGGCAGCGCAGCGCCGCCGGGTTGGCTGGTGCCGGTTAGTCAGCGCGGCGCAGCTTGATCAGCGCGCCGCCAGGGCCTGTTCGATTGCCGCGCCCAATTCGGCGCCATTCGGTTCCACGGTGCTGTCGAAACTGGTCACGCGACCGCTCTTGTCGATCAGGTATTTGTGGAAGTTCCAGCGTGGCGCTCGACCGCTGGCCGCGATCAAGCGCGCATACAGGGCATTGCCCGCAATCGGTGTGGTCAGCTTCTCGGCCAGCGGAAAACTGACGCCGAAGTTCGCTTTGCAGAAATCCGCGATTTGGCGATTGGAACCGGACTCCTGGGCGCCGAAGTCATTCGACGGGAAGCCGACTACGGTCAGACCCCGGTCACGATATTTGCGGTACAGCTTCTCCAGACCCTCGTACTGGTAGGTGAATCCGCAGTTGCTGGCAGTGTTGACCACCAGGAGCACCCGGCCGCCGTACTGGCACATCGAGGCAGGCTTGCCGCCGATCAAGGGATTGTATGTATGGTCGAGCAGGGCAGGGCAGGTCGCGCCTGCCGCAGGTTGGCAGAAGGCAGCGAACAACAGGGTGAGGATGAGCAGCGCACGGCGCATCGGTCCACGCTCCGGATCGGGAGACGGAAGTATATCGGCGCACGCGACGCCGCCGACAAGCCCGACGCTATGTCAGGCGAACAGCCGGGCCTGGGTGGCCGCCGGGAGCGGCTGCTTGTATTCGGTCACTTCGGTGCACACCACCAGCGCGCCGCGACTGTCGGCCAGAGGCAGTGCGCCCACGTCGATGCGGAACCAACGCGGCACACCGGAGGCTTCGCACATGGCGGTTCTGCAAGACGTCCGCCGGCCGCTGTACAGCACTTCGACGATGCCTTCGCTGGCCGCTTCGCTCAACTCGCACGAATCCTGTTGCCTGCATTCGCAACCGGAGGTGCGCGCCGACCCGGTGCCGAGATTGAAGGCGGCGAGTTCGCTGTCCTCACCGAGTTGTTGCCAGGCGCGGTTGATGGCAAGCAGACGGCCGTCGGGGCCGAGGATCGCCGCAGGCTGCGCCATCGCATCGATCAGGGTCTGGCCATTGTCGCCGCCCTGGTGTGCCGAATCAGTGTGCATGTTGGTCGCGCTCCAAGGTGCACGGCCGCAGCGCGCATGGTCGTACCGCCATGACCGACGAGGCTCGCGTTCATGCCAAGTCTAAGGCCGGCGCAGGCCGGGCGAACTTGCGGAAACGGCGGCGATGGCGTTTCAGTTCGACCCATGCCGCCGTCGCGTCCTACAGGCGCTGCTCCAGAAAACGCAGCAGGCGCGGCGCCAGGAAGTGATTGCAGGTGCCTGCTTCGTCCACCGGCTCCCAGACCCAGAAATGCGGTGCGCCCTCGAGTATCACGGGACGGACGAAATGCCCGGCCTGTTTCAGCGCGAGCATGAAAGCCTCGGATTGCGAACGATGGTCGACGCTGTCGTCCCGCGTGCCCCACACCATCAGAAAGGCCGTTGCGTTGTTCCGGCCGGACACCCACGCCAGTGGAGATGCGTTGAAATAGGCATGCTTGTCGTCGGCTGCGGAGATACCCAGAAGCCGTTCGCAAATGTTGTCGCGCGGCCGTGCGACCAGATCGTGCTGCCATTGCTGGTACAGGTCGAATACGCCATAGACCGGGATCACCACCTTGACCCCGGTCGACACCGTTGCGAAGAGGTCGTTCGGATAGGCGCCGGCGAATTCCGGCCGATCGCCGGCAAGTGCCACCAGTGCCGCCAGATGGCCGCCTGCGGAGTCTCCCATCAACGCGATGCGCGTGCCGTCGATTTTCAGTTTGGCGGCGCAT
The DNA here is from genome assembly GCA_043775255.1 of Burkholderiales bacterium. GTDB lineage: Bacteria > Pseudomonadota > Gammaproteobacteria > Burkholderiales > JAEUOS01 > JAEUOS01. The sequence continues at coordinate 7,157 of JAYVST010000221.1, read as the reverse complement.
CCGCGCGCGAATTGCACCGCCGCGCGAACGTCGTGGAAGCACTCGGGAAAGGCCTTGCGGCCGGGCGCCGCCAGGCGGTAGGTCACGGCAAAGAGCGCGTAGCCGCGCGTCGCGAGCCATTCGCCCCAGTAACGATAGCGAGCTGCCTCGCCCAGTTGCCAGCCGCCGCCGTGAATGCCCACGACGAGCGGAAAAGGGCCGGCGCCGCGCGGGCGATACAGGTGGCCGGCCAGGCGCGTGCCGTCATGCTGTGCAAATTCGACATCTTCCAGCAACTCGAAGGCGGCGACGGATACATCCGTTGCGACATTGGTCATGCAGGTTTCCTTCAGGGACAAGGTTCGGTGCGATGGGAGCCGGAACTTCGGTCAGTTTGCGCGTAGCATGCCGGGTCAACCTCAAAGGAAGCGCTCATGACCAACCCGCAACCCACCTCTCCCAACGAAATGGCGGGCCGCATCTTCATCGAACTGGCAAGTCGAGTCGTCCTGGCGCCGGCACAGGCCGACAAACCCAAACCTTCGCCCGACGCGCTTGCCCGCATGAGCTTCAGGCTCGCTGAAGCCTTTGCGCACGTGGTTGACGAACGCAGCGGCGAGCCGGTGTCCAAGAAGTACGAGGTCAAATTGTCCGACGTAGGCGGTGTCTAAAAGGTACGAGGGCAAATTGTCCGACGTAGGCGGTGTCTAGCCGGACATGCCTGCTTCAGATGAAGACGCTCTTCATCTGGCCCGCAGGGTAACGGGTGCCGGCGGCGGCACCCTTGGGGAAGGCAGCATTCAATGCAGCGACTTCTGCGGCCGACAGCGTGACGTGCAGTGCGCCGATGTTTTCGGCGACCCGTTCAACCCGTTTGGTACCCGGTATCGCGACCACATCCTTGCCCTGCGCCAGCACCCATGCCAGCGCTGCCTGGCCAGGCGTGCACCCCTTGGCGATTGCCAGCGTTTCCAGCGCCGCCACCAGTTGCCGGTTGCGCGTCAGATTTTCGGCGGCGAAGCGCGGATGATCCTTGCGGCGATCGTTGGCGACGTCGGTGGTGTCTTTGACCGCCCCGGTGAGCAGGCTGCGGCCGAGCGGCGAATAAGCGACAAACGAGATGCCGAGTTCGCGCGTGGTCGCCAGGGTTTCTTCGGCCTCTTCGCGGTACAGGAGTGAATACTCGGTTTGCACCGCCGCCAGCGGATGCACCGCATGGGCGCGGCGGATGGTGGCCGGATTGGCTTCGCACAAGGCGAGATGGCGCACCTTGCCTTCCCTGACCAGCCCGGCCATCGCGCCGATGGTCTCCTCGATGGCCACCTTGGGGTCGATGCGATGGATGTAATACAGATCGATCACATCGGTTTCGAGCCGCTTGAGGCTGGCTTCGCAGGCGGCGCGCACATAGGCCGGGCTGCCGTCCACGCCGTTGCCACCCGACTCTTGGCGCACCTGGCCGAACTTGCTGGCCAGTATCACGCCGCTGCGGCGGCCCCTGAGCGCGCGGGCCAGAAGGGTCTCGTTCTGCCCCCAGCCATACATGTCGGAGGAATCGAGGAAATTCACCCCTGCATCGAGCGCCGCATGGACGACGGCAACACCGTTGTCGTCGCTGCTGGCGCCGTAGACGCCGGACAGCGACATGCAGCCCAGGCCAATGGCGGTGACATGGAGGTCGGAGGCGCCAAGGCGGCGGGTTTCAAGGGCAGCGGGCATCATGGGCTCGGTCAAGTCGAAACGCGGGAAGTGGCATTCTACGAAAAAGCATCAGCGCCGCGTCAAGGTTGCGTTCGCACTGCGTTGCGGCGCCAATACGGTAGCATCGCTGTCTTTCCAGCTTGACCTTGCGCACCACCTGGTTGTCCTTGCGAGGCGCGCCGGTGTCACGACCTACAACACGCGCGTCGGCGCGACTAAAAATCGAAAGAGGAGAACGACGTGCCAGATTCCCACTCATTCGTTGAACACGAGCGGCACGGTGCGGTGCACTTGTTGCGGCTGGCCAACCCGCCCGTCAACACCTTGCGCAACGAACTGCGGCTGCAGTTGGCGCGTGCCTTGGATGTCGCGCGCGGCGAAGGCGCCACCGGCGTGGTGTTGGCCGGCAGCGGTCGCATGTTCTCGGCCGGCGCCGAACTGCGCGAGATCGGCACGGCGCGTCCGCCGCCGCTGTTGCCGGACGTGCTCACCATCATCGAGCGCTGGCCTGGCGTGGTGGTGGCGGCAATCCATGGCACGGCATTCGGCGGCGGCCTCGAACTTGCGCTGGCCTGCCACGCGCGGCTCGCCCGGCCCGGCACGCAACTGGCGCTGCCTGAAGTCAAGCGCGGCCTGATCCCAGGCGCGGGCGGAACCCAACGCCTGCCGCGCCTGATCGGCGCGCAAGCGGCGCTTCGCATGATCCTGTCCGGCGATCCGGTGAGCGCCGAAAAGGCCTGCGCGATGGGGTTCATCGACGCCGTGGTTGAAGGCGACCTCGAGGCCACCGCGATAGAGTGGGCACGCAACGCCACCGGCCGGCGCTTCGTGCCGGCCTGCGCGCGCACCGACCATGTTGCCGGGGCCGACCTTGCCGCCTTCGACGCGCTGGTGGCGGAACTGACCAAACGTGCGCGCGGCCAGCAAAGTCCGCTGCGCTGTGCCGAATCGGTGCGCAATGCGCTTACCTTGCCATTCGACGAAGGCATCGCCGCGGAACGGCGCATTTCGACGGAGGTAGGCGCGAGCGAACAGTCGCGCGCCCTGCGCCACGTGTTTTTCGGCGAACGCGAAGTGCAGCGCATCGTCGGCATGCCGGACGCGATAGCGCCGCTCGCGGTAGCGCGCGTTGTGGTCATCGGCGCCGGCACCATGGGCGGCGGCATTGCCATGTCCTGCGCCAATGCCGGCCTGCCCGTCACCGTGGTCGAACGCGATGCGGGAGCGCTCGAGAAAGGCCTGGCGCAATGCCGTGCCAACTGGCAGCGCAGCGTCGACAGCGGCAAGCTCGCGGCCTCCGAAATGGCGCGCCGGGTCGCGCTCCTCGATGGGTCCACCAGTCTCGATGTGGTTGGCCAGGCCGATCTGGTGATCGAGGCGATCTACGAGAACATGGAAGCCAAGCGCGAGCTGTTCGCCGAACTCGACCGCATCGCGCGGCCCGGCGTCGTGCTCGCGTCGAACACTTCGACACTTGACGTGGACCGGATCGCGCAAGCCACAAAGCGACCGGAGCTGGTGCTGGGCATGCATTTTTTCAGCCCGGCAAATGTCATGCGGCTGCTGGAAATCGTGCGCGCCAAGGCGACATCGTACCCGGCGTTAGCCACCGCTATCGAGGTCGGCAAGCGTATCGGCAAGATCAATGTGGTGGTCGGCAACTGCGACGGCTTCGTCGGCAACCGCATGACCGGCAAGCGCAGCCCGCATATCGAGCGCCTGCTCATCGAAGGCTGCCTGCCGGTTGACATCGATCGCGTGATGGAGGCCTACGGCATGGCGATGGGGCCGCTGGCGACCGGCGACCTGGCCGGCTTGGATATCGGCGCGGCGGTGCGCAAGGCGCGCGGAACGGTCGCGCCGATTGCCGACGCGGTGGTGGCCGCGGGCAGGCTGGGGCAGAAAACCGGCGCCGGCTACTACAAGTACGACGAGAAACGCAAACGCATGCCCGACCCCGAGGTCGAGCGCATCATCCTCCAAGTCGCCGCGCACCAGGGGGTGACGCGACGCAGGATCGGCGACGATGAAATCTTGGAGCGTGTGCTCCTGCCGATGGTCAACGAGGGTGCATATATCCTTGAAGAAGGCATCGCACAGCGCGCTGTCGATATCGACATCATTTTCGTCAACGGATTCGGCTGGCCCGCATGGCGCGGCGGCCCGATGTTCTGGGCCGACACGCTGGGGGCGGCGCTCGTGTGCGAGCGGCTGACCCATTACGCGCAGACCACTGGCGACGCCAACCTCATGCCCGCGGAAATGATTCGGCGCCTGGCCACAGGCGGCGGCAGCTTCACCGTCGCGCCTGGCACCCGCGCGGCCTGAAGGTCGTAGCGCAACCTCAAGACAGCTGAAAGCGGCGCCATCATGGATCTGCGTTTCACCGAGGAAGAACAAGCCTTTCGCCGCGAAGTGCGCGCCTTCATCGACGCGCAATTGCCACAGGCGACACGCGAACGCATGGCCAGCGGACTTACGCCGACCAAGGAAATGACGGTCGACTGGCAGCGCCGGCTCAACGCGCGCGGCTGGGCGGTGCCGCATTGGCCGGTGCAATGGGGCGGACAGAACTGGAGCGCGATCAAGCGCTACATCCTTTCCGAAGAGATGCAGTCGGCGCCGGCGCCGACACCGCTCAGCTTCAGCGTGGCGATGTGCGGGCCGGTGATCGCGGCATTCGGCACCGAGGCGCAGAAACAGCGCTTCCTGCCGCGCATGGCCAATCTGGATGACTGGTGGTGCCAGGGTTTTTCCGAGCCCGGCGCCGGCTCCGACCTCGCGTCGCTCAAGACGCGCGCCGAACGCCGCGGCGACCACTACGTGGTCAACGGCCAGAAAACCTGGACCACTGCGGCACAGTACGCGGACTGGATATTTCTTCTGGTACGCACCGATCCCGACAACCCGAAAGCGCAGGAAGGCATTTCCTTCCTTCTCGCCGACCTGCGTTCGCCCGGCGTCACTGTGCGTCCTATCGTCACCATCGACGGCGGCGCCGAAGTCAACGAGGTCTTTCTCGACAACCTGATGGTGCCGGTGGAAAACTTGGTCGGCGCCGAAAACCGCGGCTGGGACTGCGCAAAGTATCTGCTGTCGAACGAGCGCACCGGGCAGGCACGCGTGGGCGCATCGAAAGAGCGCTTGAGACGCTTGCGCCATCTTGCGGCGCAAGCGCCGGGCCACGGCGGCGCCCGTCTGATCGACGATGTCCGCTTTCGCACGCGCCTGACCGAAGTGGAGGTCCAATTGAAGGCGCTCGAAATGACCACTCTCAGGGTTCTGGCCGACGAAAATCGCTCGCTCAAGGACAGAAAGCCCAATCCTGCCTCGTCAGTGTTGAAAATCCGCGGCACCGAAATCCAGCAGGCCATATCGGAGCTCTACATGATGGCCGCCGGGCCGTACGGGATGGCGGCAGCTGCACATTCCGGCGAAGACTTGCCCAATTGGACCGAAATCGCCCAGGCCACATATTTCAACTGGCGCAAGCAGAGTATCTACGGCGGCTCCAACGAGATCCAGAAAAACATCATGGCCAAGGCTTTCATGGGATTGTGAAATGGATTTCGACCTGAGTGAGGAACAGACCGCGATCCGCGACAGCGCCCGGCGCCTGCTGCGCGAGCGTTACAGCTTCGAGACGCGTCGCGCCATCATCGCGACAGAGTCCGGCTTCTCCGCCGAGATGTGGTCCGCCTATGCGGAACTGGGCCTGTTGGGCATGCCGTTTTCTTCTGCCGACGGCGGCTTCGACGGCGGTCCCGAAGGCGTTATGCTGATATCGGAACTGATGGGCGAAGCGCTTGCCCTCGAACCCTGGCTGGCCACCGTGGTGCTGGGCGGCGGATGTCTGCGGCATGCGGCCAGCCCCGCGCAGCGCGCCGAACTGTTGCCCGGCGTGATCGCGGGGCGCACCCATCTGGCGCTTGCCCATACCGAAGCGCAGTCGCGCTACGACATGGCCGACTGCATGACCAGCGCCATGATGCATCCGGGCGGCTGGTCGCTCGATGGCAAGAAATGCGTTGTGCTGCACGGCGGGACGGCCGACTGGCTATTCGTCACCGCGCGGGTGGCCGGGTCGCGCCTCGACCCGGCCGGGATCGGTCTGTTCATGGTGCCCGCGACAGCGGCCCGAATCACGCGGCGCAGCTACGTCACCAACGACGGCATGCGCGCCGCCGATATCGTTTTTGAGCACGTGAGCGTGGATGCCAACGCACTGCTCGGCTCGCCCGGTGATGGCCTGGCCGTTGCCGAACGGGTCGTTGATGAAGCCATCGCCGCGCTGGCGGCCGAGGCAGTGGGGGCGATGCAGGTTTCGCTCAAGCTGACACTGGATTATCTCAATACGCGCAAGCAGTTCGGCCGCGCGATCGGGTCCTTCCAGGCCCTGCAGCACCGTGCCGCGGACATGATGGTGGCGATCGAACAGGCGCGTTCGATGGCGATGCTGGGGGCGATGCTGGTCGCCCTGCCGGATGCCGACACGCGCCGCCGCCAAATGCGCGCGGTCAAGATCGAAATCGGGCGCGCAGCGCGTTTCGTCGGCCAGCAAGCCATGCAGCTGCACGGCGGCATCGGCATGACCATGGAGTATTCGATCGGACACTACTTCAAGCGCCTGACCGCGATCGACACCCTGTTCGGCGACGCCGATCACCACCTCGGCCTGCTTGCAGCCGAAGGCGGATTGCAGGAAGCCGCCTGATTGGCGTCATTTTCATTGTGCTTGGCGGGGATCGCATGTTGCACGGCGGCGATGGTGTACCTGCTGCCGATTGAGGAGAACGACTGCAACGCAGTCAAGGACTGACGTCAAGGGCGGGCATTGCCGGCATGGTCAAAAGCGTCCGAAAGGTCACCCCGGAAATTCGATCACGATCTTGCCGGTGGCAGACCCTGCGGCCAACATGCGCAGACCAGCGCTAGCATCTTGCAGTAGCAGGCGCGCGCCGATATGGGGCTTGAAAACGCCTGCGCCGGCAAGACGATCGATCTCGCGCACGTTTTCAGCGCCGCGCACCGGGTCGCGCCGCCCGTATTCTCCGGCACGCACGCCGAGAATCGAGAGGTTCTTGATCAGGATGTAGTTGGCCTTGACCTCGGGAATTCGGCCGCTGACAAAGCCCACAACGAGCAGGCGTCCGCCCCAGCCGAGGCAGCGCAGCGACGCGTCGAATACGTCACCGCCGATCGCGTCCATCACCACGTCCACGCCGCGGCCGTTGGTGATACGCATGACTTCTTCGCGCATGTCGGCGGCGAGGTTGACGATATGGTCGGCGCCGTGCGCGCGCACCACGCCAAGTTTCTCCTCCGAGCGGCCGGTGGCGATCACTTGCGCGCCAAGATGTTTGCCCATTTGCACCATCGCCATGCCCACACCGCCGCTGGCGCCGTGAACCAGCAGGGTTTCGCCCGGCAGCAGGCAGGCACGCCGCACCAAAGCGACATATGCGGTGATGGCGGCG